>JAURGC010000027.1 GCA_030833985.1 Algoriphagus sp.
CGCATGGCATCCACCACCGGTGTCAATGCTTCTTTTTTCCAAAGTTCGGGCTGTTTACTGGGAGCAAAGGCATCAAAAAATACCACATCTACAGGGTAAAGTACGGCGTCCGTTAGCGATGTCTGGTCCTTCTTAAAGTTAAAATACTCGGATACAGGCCCTCCTTCGTTCCAAGGAAATTCGTGAAGCACTTGAAAATACTTGTGGTAATGCCAGATGCCGTGATCGTGTTCCGTGTAATTCAATTGAGAATAGATCTCTTCGCTCACTGGAAAGGGTTCTATACTGTGGTAGAGAACAGGTACCTGATTTTGTTCTGCCCAAACCAATGCCAACCAAGCATTCAAGCCAGTGCCAAAGCCAACTTCAAATACGCGTAATGGGAATTTACGAGGATTTCGGTTGAGCCATGCGTCCAATCCATAAAGCATAAATACATGGATGGATTCGCGGTAAGCACCATGAAAACTATGGTATGTTTCTTGAAGCTCTTCGTGGTAGAGTGAATGAGAGCCATCCTCCGTTGTGATTAGTTTTACCTTGGGCTGACTCATATTTTGTAAATCAATGCGGTACAATACGCGGAAACACCCTCCTCTCGGCCTACAAAACCGAGGTGTTCTGAAGTGGTAGCTTTGATAGATAGCGCCTCCTCATTGACTTCCATTACTGCTGCAAGGCATGCTTTCATGGATGGAATGTGTGGATTGAGCTTGGGAACTTGCAGGCAGACGGTGCTGTCTAGGTTTCCAACTTCGTAGCCCGCACCTCGAATCATCTGCATTACTTCCTTTAAAAGTAATTTGCTATCTACTCCCTTGTATTTTGGGTCTTTGTCCGAAAAGTGGTAGCCAATGTTACGCATATTGGCAGCACCGAGGAGGGCATCGCAAATCACGTGAATCAATACATCGGCATCCGAATGGCCAACGGCACCTTTGCTATGTGGCACGCGGATACCTCCTAGCCAAAATTCATGGGTTTCACTCAATTGATGTACATCGTAGCCAAAGCCGATTCGAAATGGTGTCATGAGGGATTCGATTGATAGTAGAGTACGGAGGCTTGGTCTTCCTGTAGCAATCGCTTCGCCCAGGTGGAGAGCTCGGCAGCTTCACAGGAGACCTTCTGCTCAAATTCTTGCCAATATACAGCAGGATCACCTAAATGCGCATAGTAAGCCAAATTCATGGCACGATTAAGTAGCTGAATGGACTCGTAGATCTTCATTGACTCGGATTGATTTTTTATTTTTTGCAAGGCTGTAGGTGAAATTTCTTGGGAAAAAAAGTCAGAAAGCAATTCATCTAACGCTTGTTCTGCTTCTCTGGCACGCAGTCCTTGTTCCATTTTTCCTGAAAAAACGAGTAATCCCGGATCAACGGAACCAGTAATGTAGGCCCCTATGGAGGCGAAAATTTTACCTTTCTTTACGAGTTGTTGCTCAAGAGGGGAAGATTTGCCTCCTCCCAACAAATCACTCAATAAATCCCCTTCCATATATCCAGCAGCACCTCGAGCAGGCATTTTGTAAACTTTGTATAGGGCGTCGGTAGGCACTTTTGATTGGATTTCAAGTGTTTTCTTTTCCCTTTGTACCGGGTCCTGAACGATTGGCATAAGTTGCCTTTCCTTGGATGGAATCGGCCCAAACCATTTTTTTGCCAGTTGAGCTACCTCTTTGAATTGGACTCCCCCTGCTACTACAAGGATGGCATTCCCGGGGTGGTAATGCTGTTGGTAAAAGTCCCAAATCGATTCACGAGTGTAGCCTTCAATATCAGTCAAACTTGCTCCAATGGTAGGCCAACGGTAGGGGTGAGTGCTGTAAGCCAATTTACGAAGATGATGCCACACGTCTCCGTAAGGTTGACTAAGATAGCGCTGCTTGTATTCTTCTAGCACCACTTTTCGTTGGGTTTCGATGGTTTTTTCCGTAAGGCTGAGGTGAGCCATTCGGTCTGATTCCAACCAAAACGCCGTTTCCAAATTACTCGAAGGCAGAGTCATGTAGTAATTGGTGATATCTGGGCTAGTAAAGGCATTGCAAGACCCGCCAACTCGTTCCAGTGCTCGGTCAAATTCTGGAACATGGGTCGAGCTTCCAAACATCAAGTGTTCAAAAAAATGGGCAAGGCCTGTTTTTCCAGGTTGCTCAAATCGGGAACCTACTTTGTAAAGCAGGTTGAACACAGCAATTTTAGCACTGGGATCTTCGTGAACGATAACTTCCAAGCCGTTGTCTAAAAAAAATCGTTGGTAATCAAACATGTGGATTGGGGCTATATGGTTGAATTCAAGGGGTTAGGGACTGGTAAAAATGGATATTTGAGCGCTATTTCAAAATTTGTTTTTTGCCTTTGATGTAAGAAGTCCTGATTTTTACAAAAAAGAACGAACTTTACATCACCTCGCTAAGGTAGCGTACCGATGCAGACTTCTCAATCACCCCGATGAAAAAACACTGTGTAGATCTGAAAAAAACAGGTCAGTTTTCCACTTTTTTTCTGGATTATCTAGAGGGAAAGGAGTCGCTACGCCCTTTTTATACGCATTTACCAGAACTTAAAAGTTTTAAAGAAGCGATTGCTGCTTCCCAATTCACAGACGAAAAACGACAAAACTTAGTGGAAGTCTTGGAAGATCAGTACGCGGGTTTGGAGGCATCTCCAGTAGTATCCCAGCAGCTTCAGGCCTTGCGAGACCCAAAGACTTTTACTGTGACCACAGGGCATCAGCTCAATCTTTTTACAGGCCCCTTGTATTTTATTTACAAGTTGGTGACTGTAATCAATCTGGCTAAGCAACTGAAAGAGGCCTATCCAGACTATCAGTTTGTGCCAGTATATTGGATGGCGACAGAGGACCACGACGCTGCAGAAATCAACTACTTTAAATTGGATGGGGAGACGTATCGTTGGGATAGCCCCCAGAAAGGAGCCGTTGGGGAATTTGAGTTGGATGCTACCTTCCAAACCTTTCTTAAAAGTCTGGGCTTTGTGCCTCCTGTGTTTAAGGAGGCCTATTCACAAAGTTCCCACTTGTCAGAAGCAGTTCGAAAATACGTCCATGCGCTTTTTGGGGAGGAAGGATTGGTAGTCCTAGATGCCAACGAGCCTCGCTTGAAGCGCGCATTTTTTCCTGTTTTGGAGTCTGATATTTTTGAACAGCAGCCTTATGCTGCTGCTCAACAAAGTACCCAGGCTTTGGAAAAACTAGGGTACAGTTCTCAAATTTATCCTAGACCGATCAACTTGTTTTATTTGGATAAAGGACTTCGAGAGCGCATTGAACAGGAGGGGAAGGATTATGTAGTAGTGAATACCCCCCTACGATTTACTGCGGATCAGCTAAGGAAAGAATTAGGGGAGCATCCTGAGCGATTTAGCCCCAATGTAGTACTTCGCCCTGTGTACCAAGAATGGATTTTACCAAATTTGGCCTATGTCGGAGGACCAGCAGAAGTGGTCTATTGGCTTCAATTGAAGGGAGTATTTGATGCATTTTCTTTGCCTTTTCCAGTACTTCTACCACGAAACTTTGCATTGGTGCTTGATCCTCCCATTCAAAAAAAGATTGAACAGCTGGGATGGAGTCCGGAACAACTTTTCCAAAGCCTTCCCCATTGGAAAAAAGAATTTGTACAAGCCGCTTCCTCCTTGGACTTTTCCTTGGCAGGTCCCAAAGGTCAGATTTCGAATCTCTTTACCGAGCTGTCCCGAGAAGCTAGCTCCTTGGATAGGAGCTTGGCTAGGGCATTTGGCGCGGGAGAGATGCGAAGTCTCAAGATCTTGGATCAGTTGGGAGCCAAGTTGCGGAAAGCGGAAGAGCGTAGACATGCCGTAGTAATTCAGCGAGCACAAAAAGTAGTTGATTTTATCGCTCCCGGAGGAAGTCCACAGGAGCGAGTGGTGAATGTGATGCAGTTTTATTTGGCTTTCCCATATTTTTTGGATAGTCTGCTTGAAAATTTTGACCCCTTTGATTTTAAGATGTACCTATTTTATTTGAAAGAATGACTAAAGCAGTGCTTCGGCAAAAATACAAGGAGCTACGAAAGGAGCTATCCACAGAGGAGGTAAATCGACTTTCCCAACAACTCACCAAGCAAGTGGAAAATTGGCTTGCCGGCAAAATAGATTTGGATCATATCCATCTCTTTTTTCCCATTGCCAAGTTCAACGAGGTAAATACTTTTTACATCAAAGAGAGTTTGGATAGGATGGGTAAAGTATTGTACACCTCACAAGTAAATCGAGAGACAGGCGGCTTGGATACCTTAAAGCTTCCGGAGGATGCTACCTTTTTCTTAGATCCTTGGGATATCCCTGTTCCTCAAGAGTCGTTGAAAGTGACTTCAACAAAGATCCAGCTTGTTTTTGTACCCTTATTTGCCTACGATGTCCAGGGCAACCGAGTGGGTTTTGGAAAAGGGTTTTACGATTCCTTTCTTCGGAGTTTTGCACAGCCTGTAGTAAAAGTAGGGCTAAGTTTTTTTGGCCCAGAGGAAAATTGCTTTCCAGAATCCTATGATGTGGCCCTGGATTATTGCATTACCCTAGATCAAGTATGGACTTTTGGCACTGCTTGATTCTGGATCGAAGAAAGTTTTATTTTTGGGGGAGTACTTTTAAAAAAAGGTCTGGTATCCTTATGAGCTCCTCTGCGGACTACTGTTTGGGGGCAACTATTGCCCTGTGTTTTACTGGGCACGAAATAAACAAGCTTTTGTAGGGTAGTTAGAAAAGGCATGGTCCTTAACCAACGGGTCTAACTGGGCTTTGTGTGCTGAGTGATTATTCGCATTGGTTACACTTCCCATGAGCAGTAGGTGAAGTTGTGGGGCCCCTTACCTCATTAATTTCATTAGTCGGCAATCGTTCCTTTATACACTTAAAACCATATAAAATTTTGTGAGTAGTAACTTTTAAAGTTGGTCGATTGGTAGAGAAATTAAAAAAAATTAGACAAATGCATACTTTATTTCTATTTAGGTAGGGATTAAAATAAAGGCACCTTAATTTTAGTAGGGATTTTTGGCGAAATCCCTATTTCAAGTGGATATATGCAAGCAATTCCTGAGTCTACTAAAAGGGTTGAGCAGTAGTTTAGAATATTATATTGCCTCCGATTGGAAGAAGTAGTTTTTATTCTTCAAAGTGCTGGATTTGCCATTCTATCTAAGATTCAGAAATTTTTTATTAAAAAAATTGAAATTTTTTAAATTTCGTTTAAACGTTTAAGGCAAAATAATATTTTGATAACATAAAAAAAATATAGTCAATCCGTTAAATTTTGTTAAATGGGAATAGAAACGCCAAATTTTTAGCTTAATCGGCTATTTGCCCTATTTTTCTACTTCTTTTGAAATTAACAACAAATGAATTTTCTTTACAGATCAACTAAACTAAACACCTTATGAGAAAAGCTTTACTCTATGTTGTTGCGGTTTTTACAATGGCCCTCAGTTTTGAGGCGTCTGCGCAGCAACGGGTAATTACCGGAACGGTAATTTCCGAGGAAGACGGTCTAGGGTTGCCAGGTGCAACGGTTCTCGTGAAAGGGACGACAGTGGGTACTACCACCGATTTGGATGGTAACTATTCCATTAACGTACCAGCGGGATCCGACGTATTGATTTTCTCTTTTGTGGGACTTAAGTCTTCAGAAGAGGCAATCGGCAATCGGTCCGTAGTCAATGTAACCCTGACTGTCGATGCAGCTCAGCTATCCGAAGTGGTAGTAACAGCGATCGGTATTGAAAGGGAGAAAAAAGCACTGGGTTACGCAGTAACTTCAGTAGACAATTCGCAACTGGAAAACCGTCCAGAAGCTGACGTTGCCCGCGTATTGCAGGGTAAAGTACCAGGGGTAGCAATTACTTCAACCAACGGTATGTCAGGTTCAGGAACCAACATGGTAATTAGAGGATACTCCTCTGCTACCGGTTCAAACCAGCCTTTGTTCGTAGTAGATGGTGTTCCTTTTAACACGTCTTCTAATGCGCAAAACGGATTTACAACAGGTGGTGCGACTACCTCTTCTCGTTTCTTGGATATTGATCCAAACAACATCGAGAGTATGTCTGTACTTAAAGGTCTTTCAGCAACTGTATTGTATGGTGACCAGGGAAGAAATGGGGTAATTTTGATTACAACCAAATCTGGTGCTAGCAAAAGAAAAGCTGCTGAAGTAACTATCAATCAGTCTGTATTCACCAACGAGGCGGCCTCTTTGCCAACTTATGGTGTTGAATATGGAAATGGATTCCAGCAAGCACCTGGATTCTTCTTCTCTAACTTCGGTCCTAGAATGGATACGGGATTGCAAATCAATCACCCATATGCTACTTCTTCTGTAGCTGCCATTCGTGAAGCCTTCCCTCAGTTTTGGGTGGATGGCGTAGTAGGTGGAACGCCAGTGAAGTACGAATACAAATCTTACGATTCTCCGGACAAAATTTTCTTTAGACAAGGTTTGATATCCAACACATCTGTTCAGGTTTCTGGTGGAGGTGATAAAACTGGATTCAATGCAAGCTTTGGCTACACAGATGAAGAAGGTTTTGCTCCAGGAAACGAATTGGTGAAATACAATTTTGGCCTTGGTTTAAATTCTGCAGTGACAGACAAGCTATCTGTAAACTCTTCGTTTACTTTTGCTATCACGGATCTTCAGTCTCCGCCAGCTAACTCTTCTTATGGTTCAGGTTCTGCTATTCCTTCCGTGTTTGGACACGTGATGTTTACTCCACGTTCTGTGGATTTAGCAGGTCTTCCATTCGAAAACCCTGTGGATAAAAGTTCTGTATTCTATAGAGGAGGCAATGACATCATGAACCCGTATTGGTTAGTGAAATATTTGCAAAACACTTCTGATGTGAAGCGTTTCTTCAATTCGACTTCGTTGAACTATGACTTTAGTGACAACTTATCTTTAACCTACAGATTGGGTTTGGATACCTACTCTGAATTGCAAGAAATCCGCTACAATAAGGGAGGAGCAACCGGCGATTTGACTACTAGAAATGGTTACTACAGATCTGTAAACATTAACAATACAATCTGGAACCAAGATTTAGTGTTGAATTGGAACAAAGATTTCTCTGAAAAAATTGGAGTTTCTGCTTTGCTAGGGTTTAACTCAAGATACGATTCTTACATCCAGAATGGTGTGGCTTCCCAAGGTCAATTGGCTTTTGGATTGTTTAGACACTCCAATTTCTCCAACTCTTCTAGTAACGATGCCTACTCTGGTGGCACCTTGAATAGTGGTAGCGAACAGAGACGTTATGGGGTGTATACCAACATTACCTTAGACTACTCGGACTACTTGTTCTTGAACTTGTCTGCTCGTAACGATTGGACTTCTACGGTAGAAGCAGAAAATAGAAGCATCCTGTATCCAGGGGGATCAGTTTCCTTCATCCCAACTACTGCATTCAACTGGAATTCTCCAGTAGTCAATGATTTGAAGTTGCGTTTGGGATACGGTACTTCTGCTGGTTATCCAAGACCTTACACTACAAGAAATGTATTGGCACAGTCTGCAAGAGCATTTGATAGAGATGGTGTGGTAACCACTACGCACGCAGTATCCAACTTGCTTGGTAATCCTAACTTGAAGCCTGAGCTTCACGGCGAATTGGAATTTGGAGTGGAAGGGGTTATGTTCAACAACAAATTGCGTTTTGACATCTCCTTGTATGAGAAGAACACCAAAGATTTGATCACCCAGTCTCCAATTGATCCAGCTACAGGTTTTACCTCTACGGCGATCAACATTGGACAGATCAGAACTCGTGGTGCTGAATTCCAAGCAACTGTAACTCCAGTTTCAACTGCTTCTGGTTTTGAGTGGAATTCCACTATCAACTGGAGTACTTACGAAACTGAAGTAGTTGAGTTGGGTGGAGGTTTGGAAGAAGTCGTGGTAGCTGGATTTACGGATTTAGGTAACTTTGCGATTCCTGGACAGCCTTTCAACGTGATTAAGGGTATTGGATTTGATAGAGATCCTGCGACTGGTCAGCCAATTATGCTTTCTAGTGGCACGCATAAGCCAACCAATGAACCTGTAATTTTGGGAGATCCTAATCCAGATTGGACAGGTTCATTTATCAATAGCTTTAGCTACAAAGGGTTTACTTTGTCTGCCATGATGGAATACCGTCATAGAGGAATGATTTTCTCAAACACAGTAACAGCTACTTTGGCTCGAGGTGTAACCAAAGATCCAGTAGCTGACCGTGAAATGACCTTCATTATGCCAGGTGTAAGACAAGATGGTACCAATGCTGACGGTACGCCTCGTTATATCCCTAATGATTATCAAATCTCTGCTTCGGATTACTTCTTTGGTGGCTACCACCTTGGACCAGATGAGGCAAACGTATTTGATGGATCTACGATAAGATTGCGTGAACTTTCTTTGGCTTATTCTTTGCCAAATACCTTAATGGCTAAGACGCCATTCAAGAGAGCTTCTTTAGCAGTGAATGGTACTAACCTTTGGTTTGTAGCACTTAACTTCCCTCCAAACATGAATTTTGATACAGACGTGTTGGGAACTGGTGTTGGTAACGGTCTTGGATTTGATTTCGTAACAGGACCTAGCTCTCGTAGATTGGGTGGAACGTTAACGCTTACTTTCTAACCCCAAACTGAACTAAACAATGAAAAGATTTATATATGGATTGACGCTAGCTGCCGGGATGGTTTTAGCTACGTCATGTGCGGATAAGTTGGATGAGTTATTGGAAAACCCGAATGCAGTTAATGCAACTACTGCTTCTCCGGATTTCCTACTCAACAGAATCCAGTTGGATTTTCAAGGCTTATGGTCTGGAAGTGCTGACAGAGGCGCACGTTTGACTCGAATTATCAACCAAGGAGCTGCGCTTTATGCTACTGCATATGGTCCTGGTTCTGGTAATGGAATTTGGTCAACAGCCTATGCCGGAATAATGGCTGACATTAATTTGCTATTGCCATTGGCTGAGGAGGCAAACTTACAGCGCCACATGGGTATTGCAAAAACTATTAAGGCCATGGTCTTGATGGATTTGGTAGATACTTTTGGAGATGTGCCTTACAGCGAAGCATTGGATGCAGCAAATTTCAATCCTAAGTTGGATAATGGTGCTGCAGTATATGCAGCTGCATTGGCTCTTTTGAATGAGTCCAACGCACATTTTACTGTGGCTAATTCAGGGGGTGCTCCAAACGATTATTTCTACAATAGAAATTATACGAAATGGAACAAGCTTGTAAATACGGTGAAATTGAAGTACTACCTCAATACAAAATTGGTAGATGCTGCAGCTTCTACTGCGGGTATCAATGCGTTAATCGCCGATGGTAAGTTACTAGGAACTGGTGATGATTTTGTATTCCGTTTCGGAACTGCAATTGCTGATCCAGATTCCAGACATCCGAAGTTTGCTGGTCAGTATACTGCTGGTGGAGGAGACTACCAGTCGACTTTCTTCATGCACAATTTATATGTAGAGAAGGGATTTGATGATCCAAGATTACGCTATTATATTTATCGTCCTGTGTTGACGAATACAACTAACGTGGATGAGCAGGAATGTATTTCTCAAATTGCTCCCCCACAATACTTGGTAGGTAATTTCCCTTACTGTAATCCTGCTGGTAACAGAGGATATTGGGGCCGTGATCACTTGGATCCAGATGGAATTCCACCAGATGGGTTGAAGCGTACTGCTTATGGAGTTTATCCTGCAGGTGGACGTTTTGACAATAATTCAGCTGCCCCAGTTTCAAACATCAATTTGGGAATGAAAGGTGCGGGTATTCACCCGATCATGTTAGCTGCATTTGTGGATTTCATGTTGGCGGAAGCTGCTCTTACTTTGAAGACTACAGGTGATGCGAAGGCATACTTGACATCTGGAATTACCAAGCATATGAACTATGTACGTACATTTGCGGTAAGTGGACCAGAGTCTGCCGTAATTAAGGCATTTGAGCCAGATGCTACGTTCACTACAAACGTTACTAAGTACGTAACAGCCATTGAAAGTGAATATAATGCAGCTGCTTCTGATGATGCGAAGATGAACGTAATCGGTAAAGAATATTGGTTGTCTCTATTTGGAAATGGGAAAGAAGCCTATGATTTATACAGAAGAACTGGTAAGCCTGCCAAAATGCAACCTGCATTAGAGGAGGATCCAGGAGCTTTTGTTAGGTCCTTGTTGTATCCTAACAGTTACATGGTTACTAATACGAACGCTGTTCAAAAAGGTGGCCTAGCGGTACAAGTGTTTTGGGATAAAAATCCTGCATCACCTTGGATTTATTAACCTTAAAATTTAGAAAAAATGAAAATGCTAAGATATAGTTTAGGCTTACTTGCAACCGGGCTCATCTTTCTAAGTTCTTGTAGAGATTTTGTGGAACCCAACATTCCATATGCAACTTTCGATACAGGAGCTTATTTGAGAACGATCGCTAAAACAAGCACTACGTTCAACTTCTTCGATTTGGCGAATTCAAAATTTGCCTTGACGCTTGAAGCGGTGGATATTGAGGACGGAAAGACAGTACAAACTGTAGAAGTACGTGTTCGACACAGACGATTAATTCCTGGTGTTGGTTTGAAGTATACTCCGACAAATGATGTGTTAGTTAAGACACTTCAAGCTTCTGATTTCACTCCAAATCCGGATTCACGATTCTTGAGAGCATCTTTTGATGTTTCTGGTACTGCAGCTATAGCTGCTGTGGGTTTGACCGCAGCTGATATTGCAGGTGGGGATGTGTTTGAATTTCGTTTGGTATTGAATGATAAATTTGGACGAAGCTTCAGTACAAATAATGTTACTTCTAATGTGGCAGGGGCTCCTTTTTACGCTTCTCCATTCCAGTACCCAGTATCTGTTATTTGTCCAGTTGCCTCAACCTTCGCAGTTGGTTCATATACTCTAAAGCAAACAGAGGGTGGTGAAGATCCTTTCTTCGGAAATCCTACTCGCTTTGTAGAAGAGAACGTGACTTTGAAGACGGTAGCTTCAAATAGTACTCGACGTCAGTTTACTGTGCAATACTTAGGTGGTGTATTCGGTGGCCGACCTTTCACCTTTGAATTATCTTGCGGTAATGTACTTAAACCAAAAGAAAGTGCTGGTGTGGGTTGTTCAGCTGATCCAATCTCTTGGGTTTCTGATAATGCAAACCTTTCTACTTACAATCCTGCTGACGATAAGGTAATCGTTATTAATTTTACAGACGATATTGATGATAGTTGTGGTATTACCGCTCCTATGCAATTTACGCTTACTAAAAATTAATAGGTTGATTTAAAATTAATAAGGGCAGCTGAGCTGCCCTTATTTTTTCCATACAATAATTGAATATTTGCATAAGCAATTTTTAAATTTAATTCAATCGTTATAGTTTTGATCATTAGCTCAATGCACTATGGATAAATTTACCTACATCGCCAATGCTCACGTCTCTTATATTGATGAGCTGTACGCGGCTTACAAATTGGACGCTTCTAGTATTGATCCAAGTTGGAAGGAATTTTTTGACGGCTTTGATTTTGCGCTTTCCCATTCCAGTGAAGGACTTGGTCAAAGCTTTCCAAGTGGGGAGGCTAAGTCAACAGCACTTTCTGGCACCATCATGGAGGTCGAGAGTTTGCCACAAGAAATTCGAGTTCGGGCGATGATTCACGCCTATCGTTCTCGTGCGCACCTTCGGTCTAAAACGAACCCTGTTCGCGCACGTCGCGATCGCAAGCCCTTGATTGATCCAGATAATTTTGGTTTAGGGGAGGGCGATATGGCTACTGTTTTTGAAGCCGGCAAGGAAATTGGAATTGGTCCGGCCAGTCTAAGTCAAATTGTTCAAGCTTTAAAGACCATCTATGAGGGGCCAATGGGCTTTGAATTTTTATATATCCGTAATGCAGAAATGCTGGATTGGTTCAAATCCAAAATTGAGAAAGAAGCCTTGGCCTTTTCTCCTTCTTACGAGGAGAAAAAAAGAGTTTTATCCAAATTGAATCAAGCAGTAGTTTTTGAAAATTTTCTACACACCAAATACTTAGGTCAAAAACGTTTCTCCTTGGAAGGGGGCGAGAGCACCATTCCCTTTTTAGATGCTGTAATCAATACCGCTGCGCAGCATGGAGTAGAAGAAGTGATGATTGGCATGGCCCACAGAGGGCGACTCAATGTTCTTGCCAATATCATGGGTAAAACCTATGAGCAGATTTTTTCTGAATTTGAAGGTACAGCGAAACCTGATCTCACCATGGGCGATGGGGACGTGAAGTACCACATGGGTTATTCTTCAGATATTATTACCCCAGGGCAAAAAAAGGTTCACCTTAAGCTTGCTCCCAATCCTTCTCACCTAGAGGCCGTTAACCCTGTTGTTGAAGGGTTTATACGTGCTAAAATTGATCATGCTCACAAAGGAGATGCTAGAAAAGCCCTTCCTATTCTTATTCATGGGGATGCTGCCGTAGCAGGACAAGGAATTGTGTACGAGGTAACCCAAATGGCAGGCCTGAAAGGCTACAATACGGGAGGCACCATCCATTTTGTAATCAATAACCAGGTAGGCTTCACTACCGATTTTGACGATGCACGTACGTCTATTTATTGCACTGATGTGGCAAAGATTATCGATGCACCTGTGATTCATGTCAATGGAGACAATGCCGAAGCGGTAGTATTCGCTGCAAAATTGGCTGCTGAGTTTCGTCAAAAATTCAGTAAAGATATTTTCGTCGATATGGTTTGCTACCGTCGTCATGGGCACAACGAGTCCGACGAACCCAAGTTTACACAACCAGAGCTTTACAACATTATTTCTAAGCATCCGAATCCACGGGAAATTTATATCAAGCATTTGACAGAGCGAGGGGATTTTGATGCACAGATTGCTTCGCAAATGGATGCCGAGTTTCGACAGCTCCTGCAGGATCGATTGAATATGGTGAAGGAGAAACCGCTTCCTTACCAGGCAACTAAGTTTGAAACGGAATGGGCCAATCTACGTCGCTCTAATCCAAAGGATTTTGAACAATCTCCTGAAACAGGTATTTCCCAAGACCAAATTGAAAAAGTAGCTGAGGCAATCACCTTTATTCCAAAAGGCTTCAAAGCAATCAAACAGATTGAATCGCAGATGAAGCAGCGCAAAGAGATGTTTTTTGAATCCAAGGAACTTAACTGGGCGTCTGCGGAGTTATTGGCTTATGGATCCTTACTCTTGGAGGGAAAAACCGTTCGCCTGACCGGTCAAGACGTGCAGCGAGGAACTTTCTCACACCGTCATGCGGTCATCCATGATGCAAACACCAACCAGCCCTTCAATTCTTTGCTTGAAATGAAGGATAGAAAGGGCCAATTTTACATTTACAATTCCCTACTTTCAGAATACGCTGTACTAGGCTTTGAATACGGCTATGCCATGGCCAATCCACATGCACTAACCCTATGGGAAGGACAGTTTGGAGATTTTGCAAATGGTGCACAAACCATGATCGATCAGTTTATCTCTTCAGGCGAAACGAAATGGCAGAAAATGAATGGCCTTGTGATGCTCCTTCCGCATGGATACGAAGGTCAAGGCCCAGAGCACTCCAATGCTAGACCTGAGCGTTTCTTGCAACTATCCGCGGAATACAACATGGTGGTGGCAAATATTACGGAACCATCCAACTTCTTCCATTTGCTTCGAAGGCAGCAAGCTTGGGAATTTAGAAAACCTTGTGTGGTCATGTCTCCAAAGTCCTTACTTCGTCATCCGAAAGTAGTTTCCCCATTGGATGAGTTTACATCAGGTCGATTTAGAGAAGTATTGCCAGATACTACGGTGAAGGCAAAAGAGGTGAAACGAGTAGTGTTGTGTACAGGGAAAGTTTATTTTGACTTGGAAGAAGCTCGAGAAAAAGAAAAAAACACCCAGGTAGCCCTGGTGAGATTGGAGCAGTTGCATCCACTTCCTAAAAAGCAAATCTTCGATGTCCTCAATTCCTACAAAGGAGCAGAGGTAGTTTGGGTACAAGAAGAACCAGAGAATATGGGGTATTGGAACTACTTGCTTCGCTTATTGTACCAGGAGCTCCCTATGCGAGTGATTGCAAGAAAATCAAGCGCTTCTCCAGCCACTGGATACAATAAAGTTCACGTAGAGGAGCAGCGCAATCTAGTAGCCCAAGCACTTACCCTTTAGGAAGGGGTAGAAGTAATTCAAATCTGTAAAACACCAAAGAAGCTATTCTTAGGAAAAAATAAAAGACCATGAGCAAAGAAATGAGAGTACCTACCGTCGGAGAATCTATCTCAGAAGTTACCGTAGGACAATGGTTTAAAAAAGACGGGGACCTGGTTCAACTTGACGAAGTGCTCTGTGAATTGGAATCTGACAAGGCTACGTTTGAATTTCCAGCAGAAGGAAATGGTATCCTTCGTATTCATGCGAAAGAAGGAGATACGGTGGAGATAGGCGGGTTAATCTGTACCCTTGAGGAAGCTTCTTCTGCATCCACCTCTGCTTCTGTGTCCGCTCCTGTAGCAGCCTCCCTTGCTCCCGCGACGGCCTCTTCCGAAATCAAGGAGATGATCGTACCTACTGTGGGTGAATCCATCACGGAAGTGACTCTAGCCAATTGGCTCAAAAAGGATGGAGACTTGGTGACCTTGGATGAAATCATTGCAGAGGTAGATTCTGATAAGGCTACTTTTGAACTTCCAGCAGAAGCCACTGGGATTTTGCGACAGGTGGCCAAGGAAGGTGATGTATTGGAAATAGGTGGATTGATTTGCCGAATTGAAGTAGGGGGATCCCTCGCTACTCCGAGTACAGCAACTCCAACACCAACTGCTTCAGCAGCCACTCCAACATCTGCTACTGAAAACTATGCCACCGGACATGCTTCTCCAGCAGCTGCAAAGATATTGGCTGAAAAAGGGATTCTCACTACCACTGTAGCCGGCACGGGCAAAGATGGGCGTGTGACCAAAGAGGATGCGATGGGGGCTTCAATCCCCGCAAAAGCTCAGGCCACTTCTACTCCTTCATCCATAGCATCGACAAACCCAGCAGTAGCAAATAGTAGCGCTGATGCTAGAGGTATTCGACGTGAGAAAATGTCTTCGTTGCGAAAGACCGTGTCTCGTCGCTTGGTGGCAGTAAAGAATGAAACAGCCATGTTGACTACCTTCAATGAGGTCAACATGAAACCTATTATGGACCTAAGATCCAAGTTTAAAGATCAGTTCAAGGAAAAGCATGGAGTAGGTCTAGGCTTTATGTCCTTCTTTACCAAGGCCGTGTGTGTGGCCTTGAAGGAATGGCCTGCTGTAAATGCACAAATTGATGGAAATGAGATGGTGTTTCACGACTTTTGTGACATTTCAGTAGCGGTGTCTGCACCGAAAGGGTTGGTGGTACCTGTAATCCGAAATGCAGAGAACCTTTCCTTTGATCAAATTGAAAAAGAGATTGTACGCCTAGCTGGGAAGGCTCGTGACAACAAGCTTTCTATCGAAGAGATGACTGGCGGTACCTTTACCATCACGAATGGTGGGGTATTCGGATCCATGATGTCCACACCAATTATCAATGCGCCCCAGTCAGCAATTTTGGGCATGCACAACATTGTGGAGCGTCCTATTGCCGAAAATGGGCAAGTTGTCATCCGACCAATGATGTATTTGGCCTTGTCTTACGATCACCGGATCATCGATGGCCGTGAGTCTGTTAGCTTCTTAGTTCGCGTGAAGCAACTGCTCGAAGACCCAACGAGATTGATGTTTGGCGTCTAAGGTCCCCAGTTCAAAGTGAATGGACCAAAGATTTAATTTCAATTCTGAACGAGGAATATTTTTTAAACTAAATGGATAAAAATGCACTGCTACTAGGATTTGACCGGATGGCAAAAGGCCATGGAAGTAGTTGAAAAATTAGAACTCGAGTTGTCTCACAACCAAAACAGGGTTGTGAGACTCAAAAAAAGTTTGAATAGCTAACCAATGTGTACCTAGTATTTGGTACATAGTACAACGACAAAAAAAATGTACGACGTCATCGTAATCGGATCAGGACCAGGAGGCTATGTAGCCGCTATCCGTGCTGCCCAATTGGGCATGAAAACAGCCCTCGTTGAGAAATATGCTACACTTGGGGGTACCTGCTTGAATGTGGGCTGTATCCCTTCCAAAGCATTACTTGATTCTTCGGAGCATTACCACAATGCGGCCCATACTTTCACTACCCACGGCATCGACATGAAGGGTCTAGCGGTCAACTTGCCACAAATGATAGCCCGAAAAGACGAGGTGGTCACCCAAAATGTGGATGGAATTCAGTTTTTAATGAAGAAAAACAAAGTTGATGTTCACCATGGACTTGGATCTTTTGTGGATGCACATACCGTAAAAGTGACGAAAGAAGATGGCTCCGCAACCGATATTCAAGGGAAAAATATCATCATTGCCACGGGATCGAAGCCCGCTAGTCTTCCATTTATTTCGGTCGATAAAAAGCGCATCATCACTTCGACAGAGGCCCTCAAGATGAAGGAAATTCCAAAACATTTGATTGTCATCGGTGGTGGAGTGATCGGCATGGAGCTGGGTTCCGTCTATGGACGATTGGGAGCCAAGGTTTCGGTGGTGGAGTACATGGATTCTATTATTCCTACCATGGATAAGAGTTTGGGTAAGGAACTGCAGAAATCCTTGAAAAAAATTGGCTTTGAGTTTTACCTCCAACACAAGGTGACTGGGGTAGAAAATCGTGGAAAAGAAGTGGTGGTCAAAACAGAAAATACAAAGGGCGAGACTATAGAAATCAAAGGAGACTATGTACTCGTGTCCATTGGAAGAAAACCGTATACCGAAGGTCTCAATGCGGCAGCTGCAGGAGTGTTGCTCAGCGACCGAGGTCAAATTCAGGTAAATGAGCATTTACAAACTGCTGTACCGCATATCTATGCCATTGGAGATGTGGTCAAGGGGGCTATGTTGGCACACAAGGCAGAGGAGGAAGGAGTTTTTGTAGCGGAGACCATTGCTGGGCAAAAGCCGCACATCAACTACCTCTTGATTCCAGGGGTAGTGTACACCTGGCCTGAAGTAGCAGCCGTAGGCTATACCGAAGAGCAACTAAAGGAGCAGGGTAGAGGGTATAAGGTGGGTAAGTTTCCTTTTCTCGCCTCTGGTAGAGCCCGGGCTTCCATGGATACAGATGGGATGGTCAAGGTCCTTGCTGATGCGACAACTGACGAGATCCTTGGGGTACATATGATCGGTCCACGTACGGCCGATATGATTGCAGAGGCAGTGGTGGCAATGGAGTTTCGTGCTTCAGCAGAGGACATCGCGAGAATGTCCCACGCACACCCAACCTATACCGAAGTATTTAAGGAAGCATGTTTGGCAGCAACTGCCAATCGGGCCTTACATATCTAAGTGATTGATATTCTTTGTAAAAAGCCATTTTCCCTCAAGAAGATGGCTTTTTCTTTTCCTAAAAATTGACTTAATTTCTTTATGAAGTTGAAAATAGCAATCCTGGGAGCTGGGAATTTGGCTTGGAATTTGGCACCTGCATTGGAAGATGCGGGACATGAACTGACGGAAGTGTATGCTCGAGATATTCAAAAGGCCAAAGAGATTACCGAGCGGGTTTACCATGCAGTCCCAAAAGATGAGTTGGATTTTTCGGAAAGTAAGGCAGAACTATTTATTCTCGCGATCAAGGACGATGCCCTCTCGGCGGTGGCTGATCAGGTAATCCTACCTGAGGGAAGTATTCTGGTACATACCTCTGGAGCAATGCCCATGGAGGTATTGGAGCAGAGTTCTGCTTCCTATGTAGGTGTATTTTACCCCTTGCAATCTTTTACCAAAGGAAAGAAAGTAGATTTTGAGGAGGTTCCATTTTTGCTAGAGTCCGAGGATGAAGGGGCTTTGCAGCTTCTCAAAAAAGTAGCGAAAAGTCTTTCACCTCTAGTGCATATCCTCCGTCATAAAGATAGGGAGGCCGTTCATGTGGCAGCCGTATTTGCAAGCAATTTTACCAACCACATGCTGCGAATTGCAGAGGAGATTCTCCATAGAAAGGGGCTTGATCGGGAAATAATGAAACCGTTGATTATCGAGTCGATTTCTAAAAGTTTGCAACTTGGTGCAAAAAAGGCTCAAACGGGCCCTGCTATTCGTGAAGATTACGAAACACTGGAAGCCCATCATCAATTTTTAAGCTACAACGAGCAGCTAGCAGAAATTTACCGGCTCATTTCTCAGGATATCATTGATAGTTGATTACTCCTTGGTAAGTCGTTTATCGAGTTCCAGTAGCGTGTGTAGCAGTACATTGGCTCCTTTTGCGATGGCTTCTGGGCTGGAGTATTCTTCAGGAGCATGACTAATGCCATCTTTGCTTGGAATAAATATCATGCCCATGGGTGCAATCCGAGCCATTTCTTGCGCGTCATGCCCTGCTCCACTGGGAAGGCTTTTGGTGCTGTATCCCAATTTTTTGGATTGTGCATTTATCACTTCTCGGATCAAAGAATCTGCTAGTGCTGGTTTGCTAGCGACTTCAATGTGTTTGATCGTCAAGGTAGTCCCACTTTCTTCGGCGAGCTGCTTGGCAATAGCTTCCAATTCTGCATAAAGTTTCCAGATCTTTTCAGAAGACAGATCTCGGATCTCTAGGTTGAGTTTCACCTCACCCGGGATTACATTACCTGCCCCTGGAAAGGCTTGAATTTTCCCTACGGTTCCCACTTGACGACCCTCTACTCTTGTGATGACTTCATTTACAGCTAGCGTAAATTTTGCTGCGGGGAGCATGGGATCTTTGCGTACATTCATTGGGGTCGTGCCTGCATGGTTTGCCTTGCCTTTGAAGCTAAATTCCCACCATTCGATGGCCACGATTCCCTCGACTACACCTATGTCTAATTTTTCTGCATCCAAGTTGCCCCCTTGTTCGATGTGTAGTTCAAGAAAGGCTGCGATTGCACCCTTTGGGCGTGCTAAACTTGCAATTTGGCTGGGATCTCCACCCAGCAGGCGTATTCCGTCGGCATGCATGATGCCTGCATTGCTTTGGTCTTGGAGTGCTTGAGCACTTAATCCACCCACTAGGGCTCGGCTTCCAATGACTCCTCCCTCCTCATTGGTGAAGATGATTATCTCCAGGGGATGCTCTGTTTGAATACCGGCGTCTTTCAATGTCCGGACTACTTCTATGGCTCCCATTGCCCCTACGGGACCATCGTAATCTCCTCCATTAGGTACCTCGTCAATATGCGATCCAAGGCTTATCGGTTTTAAGGAAGGGTTTTTACCGGCTTTTCGACCGATGATATTTCCTGCGAAATCCACGCTTACTTCCAAGCCTGCAGCAGTAAGTTGTTCCTTGACAAAAGGCCGGGCAGCAAGGTCATGGACCGAGTAGGCCACCCGGTCTGAACCCCCTTTTTCATTTTTACCATAGGTAGCTAGGGTACTGAGCGATTGAGAGAGGCGCTTGGAATTCACCTGTAGGCTTTGAGAAAAGGAAGTGCCAAGGCTTGCGAAGGCCAATATGAAAGCCAGGAAGAAGTATTTCATAGAATAGGGAGTATATAGATCAGAAATATCCAAAAAAAAGTCCTTCAAGCGAAGGACTTTCAATTTATTTGAGCCAAGCAAGGCTGACTTCTTCGGGAGCTTTGATTCGGTCTGCCAAGCGCATGTATCGATCTGCAAGGCTAGCCAAATACTCCTGTGCTTTGGCAGCAGCAGTATCTAGTCCAGTAAGGGATTCTACCTTCCAAAAATCCACCAAGTGTTCGATGATTCGTGCATAATCCCAGCCGGTGTAAACGCCTATTTTTTGGGTAATTTCTGAAAAGTCTTTATAAATGCTTGGACGGCTACTTCCTTCGCCCATAAGGACAGCAGGCATGACGATGTTTTTTCGCATCATTTTTTCAAAAGCTGTGATTGCTCCACTTGGATCGATCTCGAAAATTTTGGACATAAAACTTTTGTAAGCCTTTTCATGTCTCGCTTCGTCTCCAGCAATTGTTTTACAGATTTTTGACAGCACATGGTCTCCCGCTTTGTCTGCAAGTTTGCCAGTATTCACGTGTGAAATCTTAGTGGCACGCTCTTGAAAGGAGGTGTAAATCATGGCTTGGTAGGGGTCAGCGTCTGATTTAGCGTCAAAGCCATTGGTAATCAAGCGGTGAATAGTTTGCTCCACAGCACGCATGTCTATACGACCAGTGAGGTACAAGTACTTGTTTAAGAGGTCACCATGACGATTTTCTTCAGCAGTCCAAGCTTTGGACCAACGTACCCAGCCGGATGGGGAGAGCAGGCTTCGCTCTACATTGATTCCTTCCAACAGGTTGAAATAGGTTTGGTAGGAAGGCAAGGCTTCTTCTGTAACAAGGTTGCCCACCAAAGAAGTTAGCACCGTATCTGGTATGCCTGCTGCGCGTTGCTGAAGTAATTTAACATCTTCCATCGCCTCAGGATTGGAAAAATCTGGTAAAAAATCGGTTGGCTGCCAGCAATCTTCTGGATCTACAAGCACCGTTTCTACTGCATGGCCCACAAAGTCATCCAATTGGGAGATGACTTCCATGTTTTTTTCTAATTCGTAGTTAATTTCTTTAGCGTTCATAGGGTAGGCTTGATTATAGGTAGGGAGGTAACCCATTCCAAAGGTAAAGGAATAAAGTCGAATACTCACCTAGTGATTCCATAGGCGGCGAATTGGAAGCAGGGAATCAAATATGCCTCCCTCATTTCTAACGCATAGAGTGGTTGTAGGTAAAAGCTAGTTCAGTGCCGAATAGTTCATTAGTAAAGAAAAAGAATAAGTTCTTTTTTAGAATTAATGAAAGAATACAAGCCTATAAATCAACTTTATTGGACTTTCAGCTGTCCGCCAAACTAATCGCTAGCAACTATTTGATTCCTTTTTCAAAGCGCTTATCTTTCCTGTTCTACTACTTCTTATTTATGAACTACCATCTACTTATTGGAATCGCACTACTCGTAGTAAGTTCCGCGACAGCGCAAGAAGCACCCCTCGATTACAAAAAGCTGTCCGATGCAGAACGGCTGCAGGCCGCTCAAAAAATAGCACAAACTACGATTATGGTTGATGGGCATGTAGACCTACCTTACCGAATGAAAGTGGGGGGATTTACCTTGCAAAGGGAGATTTTGGACGTATCCGTGCGTACTCCAGATGGTAATTTTGACTACCCTCGTGCCAAAGAGGGGGGACTCGATGCCCCCTTTATGTCAATTTACATTCCTGCAGGCAACCAGGCTATTCCAGGTGCTTCCAAAGCACTTGCAGATTCCTTGATTTTAATGACAGAAAGATTGGCGGCTACATTTCCAGAAAAGTTTGCCATGGCCTACAGTCCAAAAGATATCGAGGAAAACTTTGCTAAGGGCTTGATTTCATTGCCAATGGGAATGGAAAATGGGGCTGGGATTGAGGATGATTTAAACAATGTGTCCTACTTCTACAAGCGTGGTATTCGCTACATCACCCTTACTCATGGCAAGGACAATCTCATCGGTGACGCGAGTTACGATACCACCGCCACTTATGGCGGCCTCAGTGAGTTTGGGGAAAAGGTAGTAGCCGAAATGAATCGGGTAGGTATACTCGTTGATTTAAGTCATGTCTCTGATCATACTTTTCGAGATGCCCTTGCTATCAGCAAAGTGCCGGTCATTGCCTCACATTCCTCAGTTCGAAAATTTACGCCTGGCTTTGAACGTAACATGAGTGACGAACTTATTCAGGCCCTTGCCAAAAATGGAGGGGTGATGCTTATTAATTTTGGAGGAACCTTTATTGATTCTGCCTATGCTTCGGGTGCAAACAAAGTTCGAGAACATGTAGTCAACTGGCTTGCGGAAAATAACCTTTCACGAAGAGATCCTGAGGCTCAAAAGTATATTCAAGACTATACGGATTTACATAATCCTTTTCCAACCGTATCGCGCGTAGCAGATCATTTCGATCACGTCGTTGAACTGGTTGGAATAGACCATGTGGGCTTGGGATCTGATTTTGATGGCGTGGGGGACTCCCTTCCTACAGGATTGAAGGATGTGTCCATGTTTCCCAATCTTTTCGCAGAGCTATTAAAAAGAGGATATTCAAAAGAAGACATCGAGAAAATTTGTTACAAAAATATCTTTCGGGTATGGCAAGCTGCTTCGGTTTATGCGGATAGTCAGCGCTAGGAATTTTTACTAGGTTTTATAGAAGCACAAGGATGGTTCAAAGAGCTTAGGGCTAAATGTACCCTTCCAGTCAAGGATTTAGTCACTAGTCTATTTAGTTAGTTCGTTTTATTCTAGGTTTTCTGCCAAAATTTCATGTTTAAAGTCAATTTTTAGTCTTTTTAGGACAGAATGGCTGAAATGCTAGTTTGGAGGTCAATTTGTTGCTTGGGTTACAGCTAGCGCAAGGAAAACTAACCCAAACCAAACAATGGATTTTAAGCAGTTTACCACCAAATCCCAGGAGGCAATTCAAAAAGCAGCAGAACTTGCTGTTTCTTCTGGTAGTCCAGCCATTGAGACGGCTCACTTGTTGAAAGGAATCTTGTTGGAGGACGAAAATGTCTCTCCATTCCTTTTGAAAAAGTTGGGTGCTAACCAGCAACTTTTAAATCAAAAACTGGAAGAGCAGCTCCAGAAATTTCCTAAGGTAAGTGGAGGAACTACCCAACCTTATTTGTCTGGGGCTACAAATCAGGCCTTGACTAAGGCGAAGGAGTATTTGAAAACTTTTGGGGATGCCTATGTGGCCCTAGAGCATTTGCTTTTGGCAGTTTTGTCTGGGAACGATGCCGTGGCTCAGCTGTTGAAGAATCAAGGAATTACTGAAAAAGCGCTTATTGAAGCAATAAATCAACTCAGAAAAGGAACTAAAGTGACCGATCCAAACGCAGAGAGTACCTACAGAGCCTTGGAAAAATATTCCAAGAACCTCAATGAAATGGCCAAGAAAGGAAAAATTGATCCGGTGATTGGTCGTGACGAAGAGATCAGACGGGTGTTACAGATTCTGGCTCGCCGAACCAAGAATAACCCGATTCTGTTGGGTGAACCGGGAGTGGGGAAGACGGCAATTGTAGAAGGATTGGCGCAACGCATCGTCTCTGGGGATGTGCCAGAAAATTTGAAGTCCAAAACACTTATATCTCTAGACATGGGCCTACTCGTAGCAGGAGCCAAATACAAGGGGGAATTTGAGGAGCGACTCAAGTCGGTGATCAAAGAAGTGACAGATGCAGATGGGGAAATCATCTTGTTTATTGATGAGATTCATACGCTAATTGGTGCGGGAGGTGGAGGCGAGGGAGCCATGGATGCAGCCAACCTTCTCAAGCCTGCACTGGCACGTGGGGAATTGCATGCTATCGGAGCTACTACGTTGAAAGAATATCAAAAGTATATCGAAAAGGACAAAGCGTTAGAACGTCGCTTCCAGTCCGTAATCGTGGACGAACCTGATGCAGCCGATGCAATTTCCATTTTGAGAGGAATCAAGGATAAGTACGAGTTACACCATGGAGTTAGGATCAAGGACGATGCAGTAATTGCAGCAGTGGAACTTTCGCAGCGCTACATTAGCGACCGTTTTTTGCCAGATAAGGCCATCGACCTGATGGATGAGGCTGCAGCCAAGTTGCGCATGGAAATTGACTCTTTACCACAGGAGCTAGACGAATTGAACCGTCGGATTATGCAACTTGAGATTGAACGCGAGGCCATTCGACGTGAAAATAACAAGGATAAAGAGGTAGTATTGAGTAAAGAACTAGCCGAACTTGGTGAGAAAAGGCAATCCGTGAAGGCCAAGTGGGAGAGTGAAAAAGGGGTGATTACCGGTATTCAACGAGAAAAAGAGGATATTGAAAAACTCAAACTAGAGGCAGAACAAGCGGAGCGAGCAGGAGACTTTGGGAAAGTAGCAGAGATCCGGTATGGAAAGATGGTGGAAGCGGAGAAAAAATTGGAGTCCTTCAAATCCCAACTGGCAGACATGCAGGCAGGCTCTCCCTTACTCAAGGAAGAGGTGGATCAAGAGGACATTGCTTCGGTGGTGTCCAAATGGACAGGAATTCCATTGAGTAAAATGATTCAATCTGAGCGGGAAAAATTACTCTACTTGGAGAAAGAGTTGGGTCGACGTGTTGCCGGACAGCAGGAAGCCATTGTGGCTCTCTCCGATGCCGTGCGTAGAAGTCGGGCTGGGTTGCAGGACCCAAGACGACCAATTGGAAGCTTTATCTTTATGGGGACCACTGGGGTAGGTAAAACCGAGCTTGCCAAAGCCCTGGCCGAGTACCTGTTTAACGATGAAAATTCCATGGTTCGGATCGATATGTCGGAGTACCAAGAGCGGCATGCAGTAAGTAGATTGGTGGGGGCGCCTCCAGGCTATGTGGGGTATGACGAAGGCGGACAATTGACCGAAGCGGTTCGTAGAAAGCCCTATTCCGTTATCCTTCTGGATGAGATTGAAAAGGCACACCCGGATGTATTTAATATTCTCCTTCAGGTACTGGATGATGGCCGACTAACCGATAATAAGGGACGCTTGGCAAATTTTAAGAACACCATTATTATTTTGACCACGAACATCGGTTCGCACTTAATTCAAGAGCGATTTGCAGAAATGGAAGAATGGAATCGTGAAGAAGTATTGGAGAAGACCAAGGAGGAGGTGTATGACTTACTTAAAAAGTCTGTGCGTCCGGAATTCTTGAACCGAATCGATGAAACTATTCTTTTTGAACCACTCAACAAAAAGGTGATCCGCAAGATTGTGGACATTCAATGGAAAGAGATTCAGAAGCGACTCGCGGATTCGAACATCCAAATCGAAGCGACTACCGAGGTGCTTGACTTCCTAGGTGAGGTGGGCTTTGATGCCAATTTTGGAGCACGGCCACTGAAGCGAACCCTACAGCGTTTGATTTTGAACGAGCTGTCCAAACAGATTTTGTCAGGATACATCAAAAATGATGCGGCGGTGCTCGTGGATTTGGATGCCGATAAGCAGGTGTATTTTAAAAACCTGGAAGCACCCATTGTGGTGAACTAACCAGAACCAATTTAATTGTAAGGAGGCTCCGTTTGCGGAGCCTCATTCTTTTTCTATTCAGGTAAACCTTATTGACCGAGTTGAGGATTTAAACCCTAGGCTACGATTTGGGTTAGTATAAAAAATAAGTCGATGCTCTTTACTGCTACCGATACACCGAATTCAATCTGGCAGACGCTACTCCACGAACTGCAGCGTGGCTCTTTGGACCTCAAACATCCCTTTCGCTACCTAACTCTAGCAAGCACAGGCAAACAATTTCCTCAGGTCCGAACGGTAGTTCTGAGACAATTCACTGCTGATTTGGAATTCTTGGTGTACACCGATGTTCGATC
>JAURGC010000220.1 GCA_030833985.1 Algoriphagus sp.
AACCCAATTATTTCTACTAATTTATTTATTCAAGTAGGGAAGGAAACTCGGTTATTTTTCCAACTAAGGGATGGATTAGGTAGATTAATTTTTGAGAAAATGGCTGAAAGGCAATCTAGCAATGTGCCTTACCAAATTGATTTGCCAGTACTTGCTACAGGAATGTACCTCATTCAAGCTTCAGATGGCAAAGAAATTGTAACAAAAAAATTGATCAAACGATAAGTAGTTCCCTGGAAGAGATTAAGTTTGCTAGCTAGGATAATCTGCAACGATACTAGGTTAAAAAGCCGATAATTCCATTACGTTCAACACAATTTTCATCGAATCGACTATGCCACAAATAGCACCTTCCATACTTGCAGCAGATTTTGCCAATCTTCAAAAAGAAGTGGAGATGCTCAATGCATCCGCTGCGGATTACATCCATGTGGATGTAATGGACGGGATTTTTGTTCCCAATATTTCTTTTGGCCTTCCTGTGACGGAAGCCATATTTCGCCATGCAACTAAGCCGTTGGATGTACATTTAATGATTGTCAATCCCGAATTGTATTTAGAGGACTTTGTAAAGGCAGGAGCAGCAGTGCTGACCGTACACGTGGAGGCATGCACCCATTTGCATCGAACGCTTCAAGAAATTAAGCGTTTAGGTGTAAAGGCTGGTATTGCTATAAATCCACACAGCCCAATTGAATTACTAAGTGAGGTTTTGGAAGAGATTGATTTAGTTTGTCTGATGTCGGTTAATCCTGGATTTGGTGGTCAGAAATTTATCGAACATACTTATTCGAAGGTGGTTAATTTGAAGAAGCTAATTCTTAAAACAGGAAGTAGGGCATTGATTGAGGTGGATGGTGGAGTGAGCAATCAAAATGCGAGAAGGTTGGTGGAAGCGGGGGCAGATATTTTGGTGGCTGGTAGTTTTGTTTTTGGAAATTCCGATCCCCATGCTACTATTGCTTCCCTAAAGTCCATTGCCGTTTAAATTTGCCAGTGTTTTGTAGAGTGAACGAAACCACTTAGCAGTGTTTAATAACTAGTTTAATTTTCTGATTGTGCGCTTTGTCAACAGTAACCAAAAGAATAAGGTTTGAAGTTCGTATTAATGCGCTATGCTCATTAGAACTGGGGTTTTTCAACGAATATCCTCAATAATCCAACTACTTTTTTAGCTAATGATAAGGTTAGGGATAATCACATAAATTTTTAATTGAAAAGTAAACTCAGTGATTTAGGAGCACCAAAATTTTAAATTCTGCGTTAATTCATCATGGTGAAATTAAGAAGTATCCTTTTGATCGTAATTTTTTTAGGACAGGTGTTCCAGTCTTTTTGTCAAGAGGAAGATATTTTTGGAATTACCCGTAAAGCCAGACCCTTAAAAAGTGAATCGAAGGTAGGGAATGCATTTCGATCCATTCAAGAACTTTTTTCTTTCCAGGTATCCTCTGGGGCCGCATACTACGTGATGAATACTAGATTTTATAAAGGGGATGGTCAAGTGTATCCCATCACGCAATTTCAAAATGCAGACTATGGGTATTTTCCCTTACCGGATACCTTGTCGTTACAAATGAAGCAAGTAATACTTCCCACTATTGAGGTGGGTGTGCGAATGAATATTTTAAATCTCCTCACATTAGGTGCAGGATATGGCTGGGAATCTACTCGTTTGGCTCCTTTTGAAGGCAGTGGGTATCAGTTTGCACTTCAAGGCACAAGCATTCAAGCTACAAATTACTATGCTTCTCTAGGATTGGTGTTGTACGATGCTTCGAGACGTAGATTTTTACTTAAACAAAAATACAAGAAATTTAACCAGGCAAATCCAGATTTGAAGATGCGGATGCAGCGAGAATACAATCAACGCATTCGTCAAAATTATCCATGGACCGTCAGTGTGGAAGGCGAGGTAGGTCAATTGAATCTGATTCAAAATAAAAAGCAATTAGCTACTACCTACCAAGTTAATTTAAGTAGTTTATCCAATCAATTAACCTATGCTGGGGTAATTCGGATAGGGTATCAGCTTTCCGAGTATGCGTCTATTTTGGTGAAAGGAAAATACATGCAGCGTTATTTTGTAAATGGTTCTTCCGACTTCTCCTCATTTCCAATTGACCAAGCGATGTATTCGTTTCAAGTAGGAGTAACCATGAAGGTACCAGGGACTAAGCGTTGCAAGATCAATGGGTGTGGGGTGGTGATGAAGCACCGACACAATGGGATAGAATACAGAGGAAGTTCGATTTTTAATTTGCAAAATCGAAAAATAGGACAGTGGTACTGATAAAATAAATGCAGGTTAAGGATCCCCAACAAGGTTTTATTCCCGCTCGCTTTTTACTATCTTGCCAACTCAATTTACGATACAGTACATAGT
>JAURGC010000173.1 GCA_030833985.1 Algoriphagus sp.
CAAAAGCCAATTTTGACTTTATCTCTGCTTCGGCATCGGGTGAGGGCGATAAAAAAGTGAAATTGGCTCTTCGCTATTACGGCAAATTGGTACCTATGCTTTATACCAAATTTCCGGGATGGTCCTTTGTCAAAAAATTAATTGCCCTTACCCAAGGCCTTGGTAAACCGATGGTTCGAGAGGTGAGTGAAACTGCCGTGCGGATTTCAGTGCACAAAAGTGCTTCTTTGGCCTGCATGACCTTTATGTTGGGAATGAAGACGGCCGGCTACGATACCTGCCCGATGGAGGGCTTTGACTCCAAGCGGGTCAAAAAGCTCCTCAACCTCCCAGCCGGATCCGAAATCGCCATGATTATTGCTTGCGGCAAAGGGCTGCCCGAAGGAATTTATGGAGAAAGATTCCGTGTGCCTACCTCCGAATTGATTGTGGTGAAGTAAATCCCTTAATGGTAAAAACCTTTTTTCACTCTGATCTTTCTCTTTTGATCCGAGCAATTTTTCTGCGCAAATCTGCGTAAAAACTATTGTGGCATTTGAATCCCAACCTTCGAGGTCTTGGAGACCTCAAAGGTTGATCTTTTCAGCCTCTCCAAAGAGCTGAATAGCCTGTTGATACACCTCATTGATATCGTTGACAACCTTGTAGAAGGCACTGTCATCGTAGAGCTGTCGTCCTAGATGCGCCTTGATCAAAATGCGCAGGTACTCCTTGGACTTTGAAAAATCCTTGGCGTCAAATTCCACCTTGTTTTTCTTACCAAAGGCAACTAGCTCCTCCAACATCCCGTCACTCACTCGAAAATTGGTGTAATAGTCCTCAACAGAAACCTGAGTGAATTTGCCTTTATTTTTGCTGACATAATCCAACAAATACTCCCGAGAGGTATCCGAAGAAAAGAGTTTGTTCACGTAGGCACTGTTCATTGTGGTATCGAGAGGTACAAAATAATCCGGCATGATTCCCCCACCCCCATAGACAGTACGCCCTTTTTTGGTTTGGTACTTGAGGCTATCGTTAAACCTGATACTATCAGCTGAGAAAAATTCTCCATGTTCGTACCGATTGACCCAATCTCTTTCGTAGGCTTCGTAATCACTGCCATAAGGCTTCTGAATGGATCTGCCAGAAGGGGTAAAATAACGGGCAATGGTCAGCCTTAACTCGGCACCATCGGCAAGTTCAATTGGCATCTGCACCAACCCTTTACCAAAAGATCTTCTACCAACAATCAGTCCCCGGTCATTGTCTTGAATGGCACCAGCCAAAATCTCTGATGCGGAAGCTGACCCCTCATTAATTAAAACAATTACAGCCCCTTCTTCAAACAAACCAGGCTTAGATGCATAAGCCTTATTGCTATACTGACTTACCTTTCCTGTTTGAGAAACGATCAAATCCCGCCCGCCCAATAATTCGTCTGCCATGTAAATGGCAGCACCCATATAGCCTCCTGGGTTGCCCTGCAAGTCGACTATCAATTTCTTCATCCCTTGGGCCTGCAAGTCTGTTACTGACTTCCGGAACTCCTCGTAGGTAGTGGCCGCAAAGCGAGTGACTTTGATGTACCCAATTTCTTGGTCGACCATGTAGGTGGCATTGATGCTGTACTGTGGGATTTTGGCACGCGTGATCGAGTAATTGATCAAACTAGGAGCATTTTTTCGCTTGATTTCTACCTCCACTTTAGAACCACTAGGACCTCGAAGGTAGTCAAAAACGTCCCGATTAGTGATTCCTATGCCCGCCACAGTCTTTCCATCTACCGAAATGATCTGGTCCCCAGATTGGATGCCCAATGCCTCAGAAGGCCCCCCAGTGAGTGGAGCAACCACGTAGATGGTGTCACGAATGATTCCGAACTCCACCCCAATGCCATCAAACTCCCCTTCCAATTGAGATTGGGCCAAGGAAGCATCTTTAGCAGGGATATAGCTGGAATGAGGGTCTAGCTTTTCCAACATTTTATTGATACCAAACTCAACCAATTCATTGGTATCCACACTATCCACGTAGTCGCGGTTGATATAGGTCATAATCTCCTGCAGCTTGTAGAGCGCTGCACGCAGGTCATTTTGATTGCTCTGAGGTTCAGCAAAGGTTGCTCCTATCCAAATGCCTCCTGCAATAGACAGCGCAAGTAGCAAGGGAAGACGGATTTGAGAGGTGGTATTTTTTGGTTGGCTCACAGCAAAAGGGGTTTACTTTTCGAATTAAACGATCTAGGTCAAAAAATGTGTTTTTTCGAGCACAATTTTAGGTAAAATTAACGTCCTTGACCACTTCACAAGCCTATAAAGATGCTATTTTTTTATGATTTTCCGAATTAACCCCGATGCTGAAAGGAAAAAACAGGGGAAGTTCAAGAAAGTAGGCTAGGAACTGTGGAGGGAAGACCATCGACAATTATACTCATGAATAAACACACTTTTTTCACCACTAGAAAGATTGCGGATAATCATGAATTTATTTCCCTTTTTTAGTTCAAAAAAATTAATTTTGTTTTATGCAGAATCAGAAAGCACTTGAGAAAACAGCTGTGGGAGAATTAGTCTCAGAAAACTATGTTTTCGCTGCCGTACTGCACTATTTCGGAATTAGCTTTTACCAGTATCCCAGCGACTCCCTCGAGAAGGTCTGCCAAAAACACAAGGTGAATCCACGCCAACTGATTGCCCAACTCGAAAATTGGGCGCTCCAAAAGGAGCCCACCCTGGAAGAACTTTACCTCAATCCCATCGAGCTACTAGTGGCTTACCTTAAAAAAAAGCACTACTACTTCGTCCGTCAAGAACTTCCGTTCTTATCCAACATGATCTCTGGGATCAGTCCAGAATCGGGTTATGAAGCTCTACTTGGAGACTTGCGAATTCTTTTTCCCCTCTTCGTGGAAGATTTTATTCACCACATCCACGAGGAAGAAAGTAGACTTTTTAACCGCATTGCCTTATTGCAGGATATCGAAGCAGGAGCGTTTCGAACCCAAGATGCCTTGATCATTTTAGAACAAGATCCTATCCACTACCTTGCCGAGCACCACGAGATTCACGACGATGAAATGGAGGGAATCCGGAAGCTCACTAGTAATTACAGTTTGGAGGAAGATGCTCCACTCACCATGAAAGTACTCTACCACGAATTGCAAAATTTCGAAAAAGAACTTTCTATCCATGCCCGCATCGAAGACGAATTACTTTTCCCCAAAGCAATGGAATTGGAAAAAGAGGCCCTTCGCAAGATTCGCAAGCAAATACAAACCAACTGATGCCAAGAGTACTTGCTATAGACCTGGGCACAAAGCGTACCGGCCTAGCCGTGACGGATCCCCTACAAATCACCTGCAATCCCCTTGAAACAATCGAGACGGCCAGCCTAATCCCCTATTTGCAAACTTACTGTGCCAAAGAAGAGGTAGAAGTATTGGTAATCGGACACCCCACACGCCTCAATGGACAGGCCAACGAAATGACTCCACTTGTGCTTTCCCTAAAAGAAAAGCTCGAACTAATATTTCCCGCACAAAAAGTAGTCCTCATCGACGAACGCTACACATCCAAAATGGCCATGCAAACGCTCATAGCCATGGGAACCAAGAAAAAAGACCGCAGAGAAAAGGCGGGGAACTTGGACAAGGTATCCGCTGCCATTATCTTGCAGTCTTATCTAGAAAGACAATGATTTACCCTATCGTCGCTTACGGCAATCCAGTATTAAAAAAGGAAGCAGAAGAACTGCCGGAAGGAAGCGACCTTTCCCAGTTGATCCAAGATATGTACGCCACCATGGATCATGCCCACGGCGTAGGTCTAGCAGCTCCACAGATCAACCAAAGCGTACGCTTGTTCGTCATCGATAGCTCCTTGATGCTAGATGAGGATGAAGAGGAAAAAGGCATTCGCCGCGTATTTATCAACCCAATCTTATTGGATGAGTATGGAGACAATTTTGGCTTTGAAGAAGGCTGCCTCAGCATCCCAGACGTACGCGCAGAAATAATTCGTCCAGAAAAATTAACCTTGGAGTACTACGATGAAAACTGGAACCTGAAAGAG
>JAURGC010000176.1 GCA_030833985.1 Algoriphagus sp.
AATTCAACACGCTCTCCACCCAAGGCAACCTGAATAACCATATCGGCGTGCCCTTGACGCTACTTCGCTTGAACGAATTACACCAAATCGCCATCATTGAGATGGGGGCCAACAAGCAAGGAGATATTGAGGAGCTGTGCATTATCGCCGAACCTACCCACGGCTGCATCACCAATATTGGGAAGGCCCACTTGGAGGGGATGGGAGGGCCTGCGGGAGTTTTGAAAACCAAAACAGAACTGTTCCAATTTTTAAAGACACACCAAGGAACCGTATTTATCAATACCCAGGACCCGAATTTGGCACCGCTGATTGCTCGATTTGAAAATCCAGTGTTGTATCCCGCTCCGGATGATTTTTGTGCCGTTGAATTTCATGGGGCCGATCCTTTTGTAGCATTTTCAGTTCCTGGAGTTGCAGGCACGCAGGTCAGTTCGCTCGTGGGGGAATACAATTTTGGAAATATCGCCAATGCCTTGAGTATGGGCTTCTACTTTGGGGTGCCGATGGCAGATGCCGTTCGAGGGATTTTGGAATACACCCCAGAAAATATGCGTTCGCAGCTCATTGAAAAGCGCAGCAATGTGATTGTCTTGGATGCTTACAATGCCAACCCATCCAGCATGGAGGTAGCCATTCGCACCTTTGGAAAGATGACCGGGAAGAAGCACAAAATGATCATCTTAGGAGACATGTTTGAGTTGGGAGACTATGCTGAGGAGGAGCACCGTAAGTTGGGCGAGCTGGTCAATGAATTTGCTTTTGACAAGGTCTGCTTTACAGGAAAATTGATCGTGTCCGCACTAGAAACTGCCCCGTCGGCCTTGTATTTTCCAGACCCTTTTTCTTTCCGCAACTGGCTGCAAGACAGCAAGCTGGAGGACTACCTGATTTTGATCAAAGGAAGCCGAGGTATGAAGTTGGAAACGCTAGTTGAGTTTATTTGATGAGCAAAACTTTGGAGGTCTTCTACACCTCAAAGGTCTACATGAGGGGCTGGTAAATATTAAACCTTCGCTGTTAAAAAACAGGAAAGATTGGCCCATTACTTAAGTAATTTAAACTACATCTTCCATTTTGGAGTTATTGCCCTGACATCTGAATCGTATCCTTTTACCAATCCGACATGCGCCCCTACCTAGATTTCCTTTCCGCTTTGAGTGAAAACAACCACAAAGACTGGATGGATGCCAATAAGAAGTGGTACCTAGACACCAAGGCGACCCTCTTAGCCGACACAGAAGTACTCCTTAAAAGCATGGTAGAATTGGAGCCCAGCCTAGCTTCTTTCAAAGCAAAAGATTGCCTATTTCGACAAAATCGGGACGTACGCTTCTCTGCCAACAAAAACCCATACAAAACCAATTTTGGAGTCTACTTTTCCCCGGGTGGTAAGAAATCCCCAGGACCAGGTTACTACCTTCAAATTCAACCTGGAAATTCATTTTTAGCAGGAGGAATTTGGATGCCTGAGTCGGACACGCTCAAAAAAATCCGCAAAGAAATCGACTTCAATGGAGCCTATTTGGAGCAAATCGTGGAAAATCCTGGCTTTAAAAAATTATTTCCTACCCTCGAAGGAGAAAAACTCAAAACCTGCCCTCGGGATTACGAAGCTACCCACCCCTACATCGAATACCTCAAACTGAAAAGCTTTACAGTTTCCCATCCCATCTCTGACCAAGCGGTACATGCAGGTGCATTTATTCATTTTGCTCAGGAAGGATTTGAACAAATGAAGCCCTTAATTGACTTTCTAGGGCAAGCCCTAGAAGAGGTGGAAGATGGAGCTGGATTGCTGTAGTTCCTAACTAGGAAGTCTACAGAAACCTTCGCTACTCGCAAAAATCTCCCTAACTTTGTTTCATGATAGATTTCAAACAAATTCTTTCGGTTTCCCTTATCCTATTTTCTGTCATCGATATTCTGGGATCAATACCTATTATCATCAATTTACGAAAAAAAGTAGGGCATATTCAGTCTGGAAAAGCTACAATCGTTGCAGGTATCCTGATGGTCACCTTTCTATTGGTAGGAAAATCCATTTTGAATCTATTCGGGATTGACGTAGAAGATTTTGCCATCGCAGGAGCATTGATCATTTTTGCACTAGGAGCAGAGATGATTTTAGGAATAGAGCTCTTCAAACCCGACCCAGATGCGACTTCAAGTGCTTCTATCGTTCCCATAGCCTTTCCACTAATCGCAGGAGCCGGCACTCTTACGACCATTTTGACCTTAAAAGCTGAGTTTGAGCAGATTAATATTGCCATTGGCATCCTACTCAACTTGATTTTTGTGTATGTCGTGCTAAAAAGTACCTCTTGGCTAGAGGAGAAACTTGGAAAAACAGGAGTAGATGTCTTACGTCGAATATTTGGAATCATCCTCTTATCTATCGCAGTAAAAATCTTCAAGACCAATGCATTTCCATTGGCAGGAGGATGAGCAAGTCAGGTTCCGTATTTTTTAATTTCTTTGTAGAATGATAGTCATTTTTACTGATGGAGCTGCCAAAGGCAACCCAGGTCCAGGTGGATATGGGGCTGTTTTAAAGTTTGCCCAGCACCGGAAGGAACTTTCGGAAGGATTTAGGTTGACGACTAATAACCGGATGGAACTGCTGGCTGTCATCCGTGCGCTACAAGAAATCAAAACCACCGAATACCCTGTTCAGGTCTATTCAGACAGCAAATACGTGGTGGACGCCATTGAAAAAGGCTGGCTTTGGTCTTGGCAGAAAAAGGGGTTTAAGGACAAAAAAAATCCAGACTTATGGCTTCGGTATATTCCTCTCCACCTCAAGTTTAAGCCCAAGTTCCATTGGTTAAAAGGGCATGCAGGACACGCCGAAAACGAGCGCTGTGACCAGCTTGCTGTTGCCGCAGCAGAAGGAAATAACCTCCAAGCCGATATAGGTTATGAGGAACAGCTCTTGTAATATATTCCTTACAAACGATCTATTGTCATCAAAGGAACATCCTTTCTGCCTACATCTTTCAGTGGCTGATGCGCTGCTTCCGGATATACCCACCCATCCTCAGTCAGTTCCCAGAGCAGTGGTGCCAAATTTTGCACGGCAGCTTTACAGCCCTGGACTATGGCGCCCATCTTGCCCGTTTGCTTAGAAAGTAGTGCCTCATTTTCAATCTCAAAGGGCCCTGTATATCCTTTCGCTCGAATAAATTCCACAAAAGCTCTCCAATCCATAGAATCTCCTAATCCAAAACCAGGCAGGGTAGCCTCGTAATGATGGCGATCCCAGGGATTTTTGCTAGACGTGATTCCCACTTTATCTGCCCATTCGGGCCGAATGGCTTGTACTGGATACATGTTGCCCCAGTAGGGGTCGGATACATTTCGCGTAGATTTAACATGGATTCTTCGTATTCGAGCGATATCGGTATGCTGTAATACCTCAAGTGGACTGGTATGCTGCCATACATCATGGGAGGGGTCGTATATTTCTCCATGATTTTTCTCTGGCACGAGCTCGTACATGAGTTTGCGAGCAGCTAGTACACCAGACAGGTTGTTGAATGTTCCAGTAAATCCAGAACTTCTCCAGCCTTCCATGGGACAGTTTTCATAGACCACGGTTACTCCTAAACTAGCTGCATAACGGATAATCGGGCCAAATATTCGCTGGTATTCCAACAAGTTTTTCTCAAATCCACCCTCCTGATTACCTAATTCATGGTTGTATCCCACAAAGGTTCCCACCGTAATGTCGTTTTCATCGCCTCCAAGCAAATAGGCTATACGAATCAAGCGGAGCAGGTGATTTTGATTGTGGAGCCGCTGAGCGGGATCTCCA
>JAURGC010000144.1 GCA_030833985.1 Algoriphagus sp.
AGCCTCTCGCAATGCCCCCGCCTTAAATCCTTGCCGGTGGGTGCGGTGGAGGTATTGAAAATTGACGGTTGGATAAGCCAATAACTTGGCTTGAACCAGATCTGAAGTTTCATCCGTGCTATCGTCCAAAACCTGGATTTGAAGGAGGTCACTGGGATAATTGAGTTGAATGACAGCATCTATCAGTCGCTCCACTACATAGCGTTCGTTGTAGATGGGAAGTTGTACCGTAACCTTAGGCCAAGGATTAGGAATTTTTTGAGGTACCTGCTGATTCTCTTTTTTGAACTTAAAGAAATGAAACAATAAATGACCTTGCGCCAGACTATACAAGAATATACATCCCATCCCCAGAAAATAGAGGCAAGCACAGATATATATTAGTACCATTTAGGATCTCAATTTGATGGAATCGTTGCCAATTAGGATCGGAAACTCGTGAATACGTCCTTCCTCGGGGCCATTTTCCAACTTCAATACACCGCGAGGACAAACAGACGCACAAACCCCACAACCTACGCATGAAGATCGAACAATATTTTGCCCTTGCTGCGCATACGCCCGCACATCAATGCCCATTTCGCAATGGGTAGAACAATTCCCACAAGAGATGCATTGCCCGCCATTTGTCGTGATGCGGAACCGAGATTTAAATCGTTGGACTAGTCCCAAATAAGCTGCCAAGGGACAGCCAAATCGACACCAAACTCGATTTCCCATCAAGGGATAAAACCCTGTCCCTACCACCCCTGCAAAAGCTGATCCAATCGCAAATCCATAAAAGGAATGCAATTGATTAGTCACCTGCCCTAATAGACTGAAAGAAGAAAAATAGTTGACAATGGTCAAACCAGTCATGATCACTGCCAAGGCAAGTACCCCGTGGATCATCCAACGCTCCCATTGCCAGGCCTTCAAAGATTTATCAGACAGGTGACGGAACCCATCTCCTACCGTTTCTGCCAAGCCTCCACAGCCACAGACCCAAGAGCAATACCAGCGCTTGCCGTAGAAATAGGTAAACAATGGAACCCCAAGCACAATCAATAGAATCCCCCAAATCAACATAAATAGCCCCAATCCTCCGCTAGAAATAAAGGTGTCTATCTGGTAATCATAAAAGAAATCATAATCCAAAGGCCAAATATTCTTAAAATCAAAGTAGGGCTTATTTAACAAAACGAGCACTTCAGGGATAAGAAAGGCAAAGGCGGTTTGAAAGAATATCACTGAAGCCGTGCGCAGCTGCTGGTACTTGTTGTCACGGTACTTTAATACCATCCGAATTCCCATCACGGCTATCGCCAAGGTATACACCAAACCATACAAAAACCATTGGCTGGCAGGACCACCGGACAAGAATTGAGCAATGGGTTCTACCATCCACACCAATGGGCTGAGATAGGCTGGAAACCAGTACAAAATGACATAAAATCCAATCAAGTAGGTACCCGTGAGCATGCCTAGGAAACCTCTATTCTTGAGCGAGGAATGGAATACTCCGGTATGCGCCAAACTGGTATGCTTGGATCCAGAACTAGCAAATTGAAATAGAACTCCTCCCAAGACGACAAGGCCTATCGACAACATTAAACAAGTCCAAGGATTCGATCGAGCAGGCCCTTCTCCTGCCGCTTTGGCTAAGGCAAATCCATAATCGTCCCAGATCACTTGATCCCAAGCTTCCCTTGCTTTCAGTTCCTCGTTGTAAGGATCAAAATTGGCCGAATAAGCAGTTAAAAAAGCATGCGTCGAAGGGTAGTTTTGCCCATATAGTGGCTGTAGAAGTTCGGCTAACTTTTCCTGATGGATCTCTTTTACTTGATTCTTCACCATTGCTTCAGATAAGCGATAGCTGCCCAAAAACGGCAATATTGTAAATACCAACATGCCTAGTAAAAACAAGAAAAGACCGATCCCTTGAATTCCTCTCATTGACTTGCCCCGAAAATTTTTTGGAAAAAAGATTTTTTGGAGGGGATGATATCCCCTCCAATTTGCTGTTTAAATGCGGCTTGAATACCCAGGTGGTAAGGTGCATAAAATTCTGGATCAAACATCCCTTTATCTAGGGCTTGCATGACTTTTTCTCCAGACCACTTTTCACGAATCGCTTTATCAAAGAATTCATGACGTAACCGAAAGCCCAGATTTAAGACGCCTAGGATTTTTCCTTCTTGGTCTAAACTCATGCGAAAAGAAACTTTGCCATCTTGATGTTCCCAGTAGAAATCTTGTAATCCATCCACAGGTTCCGGTTGTACCCATCCATACGTTTGGTATTCGATTGCAAAGAACTTCGCAGAATTGAACCATATTCCAGGTCGATAAGCTACCGGCTCATGGCAAAAATTATAGGCCAAAGTCTCCCCATGCATTCTACCCGTGTACCACACCTGCTCTAAGTTCCGTCTACCTGGTCCTGGGGGCTGCTCAAACTCAGCACAATCTCCAATGGCATACACATCGGGTATCGAACTTTCAAATTTGGAATTTACCTTTACCCCTTTGCCAATCATCAAGGATGTGTTTTTTAAAAAATCCACATTGGGAATCACGCCTGTTGCTATACCTACAAAGCCACAAGGAATTTCTTCTCCTGTAGAGGTGATTACAGCGATAACATTTCCTTGTGCATCAGATAAAATTTCTTTCAACTCCGTACCAAGACGGAGGTCGATTTCATGTTCGCGAATGTGTTTTTGCACCAAACTTGATTCCGCCTCAGGGAGAACTTGCTCCCAAAACCGATTTTCTCGAACCAAAAAGGTAACGGCAATTTTCTTGTAGGTCAGCATTTCAGCCAATTCAATCCCGATCAATCCCCCTCCCACAACCACGGCACGTTCCATCGGCCTATTGGTGATGGCTTCCATCGCCTCCAGGTCTTGCTTGGTGTATAGCCCTTGAACACCTTTCAAATCCTGACCTGGCCATCCAAAGAAGGCAGGTTTGGAACCGGTAGCTAGTACAAGAACATCGTAGTTGAGGGTCTCTCCTGAGTCAAAAACCAATATTTTGGATTCGAAAGTGATTGTTTTGACCCAGGCTTTTATCAGGTCAATTCGGTTCTTCTTCCAAAAAACCGGTTCATAAGGCTGCGTATGTTCCCACTTCATCTGTCCCATGTACACATACATCAGAGCTGTACGTGAAAAAAAATAGGGGGATTCTCCAGAAATAACAGTGATTCGAGCTTTATCATCCCCTTTCCGCAAGTTCCTTGCGAAGGTGATACCCGAAATACCATTTCCTATAATCACGAAGTGACGAGAACCCATAGACTAAAGTTGAACCTAAACTTACCCAAAAATTCAGCTTACTCGTTTAAATTCCAATTGTAATCCAGAAAAGTGATACGAGCATTGGCAGAAATCTTCACGCTGGAATAGCGATTCAAAAATTCGATAAGTGTTCCTTTTTTGGTAAAATCGCCTTTAAACCATAAAAAAATCGAGGATAGGTGGACGGATTGACTTGAAATTTTATTTCTACTCAGATCATTAATAAAGTTTGTAGCTACGCGTGTCAATTGATTTTCAAGTTTGGAAGCTACAAATGCTTCATTCAACAAGGGTGGGCATGACACGGAAGCACAGTTGATGGCAAAATGAATTCGAGGCTCCTCAAATTCTTTCCTTAAGATGCTGTGTTCTACCTCATCTAAACTCATCTCCACCCCCGCGATTTTAAAAAATTTGTAGTGCCAAACGTCCTTAATGAGTGGGATTTTAAATCTGGGTCCCAAATCCCGGATACTTTTGGTGGGGTAATAATCTACAATCAACTTTACCGTGAAGGCATTGTATACGTTAATCCAGTAAGCCAGCTGCTCATTTTTAGACCATTTGCTCCGGTCAGGCGCATTTTCAGAAAGCAACTTAAGATAATTATCCAACTTGGCCTTCTCGAGAATAAACCCTTGGTAATTCACTTGACCATTAGGCCTCACATGTGCTTTCAGCAACTCATTCCAAAGCTGATGGCTGGGAGGTGTACTTCCCGCTTTTCCTAACACCGGATTTTGACAGGAAAAATGAATAAAAATCAAAAGCAAAATGGAAAACCGAGAAACTAAAGTCATAGTAGGTTTCAACAGAAATTTTGAATAGTGGGGATTTTATAATGAGCAAAATTAGTACACTTTTTCGCCTTTAGTAAGCCAAATACCCCAAGGTTTGGAATAGGTGTGCACTTGCAAAGTCGGTTTTCCATTGGCAAAAATAGGACGCCCTTCATTTACCCAGTGCACAATGCCTCCATAAAGGTTGTATACACGCGAAAACCCTTCCTGTTGAAGGAGTTTGCCAATTTTTTCAGATCGAGCACCGACGGTACAATAAATAAGAACGGGTTTAGTTTTATCTAATTTCTCCACCGCTGTTAAGTTGAATGTATCGTGGCCAACCCAGAGAGCATTTTCCAAATGGCTCACTTGATACTCTACTTTTTCTCGTGCATCGAGCACCTGGTAATTGGATAAATTTGAAATTTGCTCAGGTTTGATTAAAGGAAAACTAGCATCGTATAGTCCTTTTAGCAAGATTTGATAGGGCAAAGATTGACCTTTAGAAATGGATAAAGTTCCTGCAAATAGGATCAAAAAAAAGAGGATACGAACCATGAACATGAGCATGTTTTTTAGTTAAACTCAGGTAATACTCGGGAAGTTCTTTTTTTCATTAAAAATTCCAATAGCAACCAAAATCCAAATCAATCAACAGAAAAATGCTAACCATGGAATAACTACCGATCACGGAACTGGGGGAAGGGAATCTTGTTGGTGGTACTTTTTATCCTCCGCTTCAAATCTTAATATAACATGCCTCATCCCATTAGTCAGCGCGATGAATGGACAATTTAATGTTTGATTGTAGGAAAAAGCCTGAGTCAGAACCTTCTGATTAATGGGCACATCGGGGGCTTTACATTCAATCAAGAAATAAGGGGCTCCTTGGCGATCATAAATGAGTAGATCCGTCCTTTTTTGCAAACCATTGTAAGTCAACCCCCGCTCGGTGGTAAGCAACCCTTTTGGAAACCCATGGTAATCAACAAGGAAATGGATCCAATGTTGCCTAACCCATTCTTCGGGAGTAAGCAAAATATTTTTTTTACGCAATGGATCAAAAACAAACAGCTTTTCTCCCCGCTTCAAAAGCTGAGGTTCAATGACTGGCATAGTAAGCTTGGGTAGCGGCAACACAAGAATAGAATTATCCACCACAAATTAGGCCTTTTTTGAAGAAATGAATTAGTGTATCGAATCCTTTTTTTCAATCTTAATGAAGTTTAAATAAGGCCTAATTTTCATTATCCAATCCTCCTTAAATAAGCGAACACCTAACAAGTCTTCTGCTTGCGAATACACGCCATGCTGTTTTCGATAGGCAACCAACACCTTGGCCTCTTGGTAGCTGATGTAAGGATGCTTTGCCAATTCCTCTACCGAAAGTAAATTGATAGCAAGTTTTCGAGGTGCAACGGTATCAAAATCGAAGTATTCCCAAATTAAAGGTAAGGTCTCCGGCTTGAGTCCATACACTTCTTTCAGTTGCTCTACGTGAATCAATCCGCCCAAATTCTCTCGGTACTTAATGATCCTGCCTGCCGTCAATGCACCTATGCCTGGCACAATTTGCAAGACGACAGAGTCAGATTCGGAAAAAGGCAAACGGTGGATTCGCTCCGATACATTGAAAGATGGCGAACGCCAAAGCGTATCTGCTTTTTGGTAGGGAAGCAAAGGCGAAGTCTGTAAGTGGTCTCCCGCCCTTTCCAAACTATCCACTTGGTTCAAATAATATTGGTAAAGCTTTTCGGCATTTTTGTCTTTGACCCAGGCAAGAACTTGAGACGCCCCAACCAACAAACATAAAAATGGAATCACCAATAAAAAGCCTCTAGCTTCTTTTGAAG
>JAURGC010000050.1 GCA_030833985.1 Algoriphagus sp.
GCAATGCTCCGAAATCCAAGCGCAGATTTCTGCCCCAATCCCGCCGGTAAGTGTGTCTTCTTGTAAGAAAATAACTTTCCCTGTTTTTTTAACTGTTGCAGCTACCGCTTCTTGATCCCAAGGGAGCAAAGTGCGGAGGTCCAAAATATCTGCTGAAATCCCGAGTTCTTCTGTGGTCTTGATTGCCCAATGTACCCCCATGCCATAAGAAATGATCGAAACTTGTGTTCCAGTAGCTGCTAGGGCCGCTTTTCCAATTTCTAACGTATAGTAGCTGTCCGGCACAGGGCTAGAAATGGAACGGTAAAGAAGTTTGTGCTCAAAGTAGAGATAGGGGTTCGGATCTTCCAAAGCCGAATTGAGTAGGCCCTTGGCATCGTAAGGATTGGAAGGATAGACGATTTTTAAGCCTGGAGTATGGAAAAACCAGGCTTCGTTAGATTGCGAATGGAAAGGGCCAGCAGCTGTTCCTGCACCTGTAGGCATTCGAATCACTACATCTGCATGTTGTCCCCAGCGGTAGTGAATCTTGGCCAGGTTATTCACGATTTGATTGAAGCCCACACTCACAAAGTCGGCAAATTGCATTTCAACCATGGCTTTGTAGCCTTTGATGGAGAGCCCCAGGCCTGCACCAATAATAGCACTTTCGCAGAGGGGCGTATTTCTTACACGGTCACCCCCAAATTGGGCTTTAAACCCTTCTGTAATTTTAAATACTCCTCCATAATCCCCAATATCCTGGCCCATCAACACCAGGCTGGGGTATTTCTCCATGGATTGGCGAAGACCATCACTGATGGCATCGATGAAGCGCTTCTCTGTTTGTGTAGTACCTGGAGCCTGAACTTGTTGGGTCCAAGGAGCATACACATCACCTAGTTCCTTTTCTACTTGGGCATTCACGGCTTCTTCCGCAAAGGCGATTTCTAAAGCGTCGTTGATTTGGCTTTTCACCTTTGTGTTGAGGAATTCTTTGAGCTCCTGATTGAGAACACCTATGGAAGTTAGGTAATCTTCGTAGCGGTCTACAGGATCCAATTGCCCCCATTCTTCCATCATGTATTTGGGAACGTACTTGGTACCGGATGCTTCCTCGTGCCCGCGCATTCGAAAGGTAATTGCTTCGACAAGTACAGGTCTAGGATTTTCTCTTAGGTCTTCGGTAAGCCTTAAAATAGTATCGTAGACTTCCAGCACATTATTGCCTTGAATCCGTACTGTTTCCATCCCATATCCGGGACCTTTTTCGGTGAAGTATTGGAATGCAAACTGCTCTTCACTGGGGGTGGAAAGTCCATAGCCATTGTGTTCTACTACAAAAATCACTGGCAATTTCCAAACAGCTGCCACATTGAGCCCCTCGTGAAAGTCTCCCTCTGAACTTGCACCATCTCCGGAAAAGACAAGGGTCACTTTTTTCTCCCCAGCAAGCTTGTGTGCCAATCCAATGCCGTCTGCAATGGCCAATTGAGGACCGAGGTGAGAAATCATTCCTACAATATGGTGATCGATGCTACCAAAATGGAAGGAACGGTCCCTGCCCTTCGTAAATCCCAATTCTTTGCCCTGAAATTGAGCAAATAGGCGTTCAAGTGGGATGTTTCGTCCAGTAAAAACACCCAAATTGCGGTGCATGGGAAGGATAAATTCATCGGTAGCAAGGGCATTTACTGCACCGATTGAAATGGCTTCTTGCCCCCATCCACTAAACCACTTTGATATTCGTCCTTGTCGAAGGAGGATTAGCATTTTCTCCTCAATTCTTCGCGGCACTAGCAAGGATTCATAGAGCTTCAGCAAGGTCTCATCAGAATAATTTTTTCGATCAAAAGCTAAATTTTGGGCGTTTGGGGCAGTGAATTTCATAGTGGGTGATTTTCTAAACTAAGGTACGCCAGGGAAAGTAATCGCCAAAAGATTTTTGTTTGGAGGGAGCTGATTTAGCAAAGGAAGTGCCGGTGATTGCCTCTCCTGCAAGCGCCCCGACTTCCATCGGGGCTAAAAATAAATGCAAGGAGTTAAAAAATTTTGCTGTATGTGCCGAAATTAGGAAATACAGGATCCCCACTTTCAAACGCTGCGTTAAGGTTGTTTTACCAATGTGTTAAGAAGGACTGAGTAGGAGGTTATAATTTTCGGACTCGGTAGTAGAGCTTGCCTTAAAATATACTTTTTTAAGCCTTTTTACCTACCTTCGCCTTCCCAAACTGAAGCAAATTCTGTGAAAGCGAGAACATTAAAAAAGGATAAAGTCAACATCATCACGATGGGCTGCTCAAAAAATCTGGTGGATTCTGAGGTGCTCCTTACCCAACTTAAAGGCAATGGAATTGATGCCAGCCACGAGTCAGGTCGTCAGGACAATAACATCATTATTATCAACACATGCGGATTTATTGACAATGCCAAGCAAGAATCCATCGATACGATTTTACAGTATGTAGAGGCGAAGGAAAAAGGATTAGTAGACAAGGTCTATGTAACAGGATGCCTTTCGCAGCGATACAAAGATGACTTGGAGCAAGAGATTCCTCAAGTAGATGCTTTCTTTGGCACCAGGGACCTGCCTGCTATTCTTAAAAAATTTAAAGCAGACTACAAGCATGAACTGGTAGGGGAGCGTTTGCTTACCCATGCTAGTCACTATGCCTATATGAAGATATCCGAGGGCTGCGATCGTCCTTGTTCCTTCTGCGCCATCCCCTTGATGCGGGGAGGCCATATTTCCAGACCTATTGAAGAGCTTGTCAGGGAAGCCCAGCATCAGGCAGCTAACGGCACCAAAGAGCTGTTGCTCATCGCACAAGATTCAACATATTATGGGTTGGACTTGTACAAAAAGCGTAACCTTGCTGAGCTTCTTCGCAAGCTTTCTGACGTGGAGGGAATCGACTGGATACGCCTGCATTATGCCTATCCGACCGGTTTTCCGATGGACGTCATCGAGGTGATGAAGGAGCATCCGAATATTTGCAAGTATTTAGACATACCCCTCCAACATGGTTCCACGGATGTGCTCAAAGCCATGCGTAGAGGAACTACCCGCGAGAAGCAGGAAGAATTGATCCATAGTATTCGTGACCTGATTCCTGAGATCGCGATTCGTACGACACTTATCGCCGGACATCCTGGTGAAGGAGAAAAGGAATTCCAAGAGATGGTTGACTTTGTAGAACGCATGAAGTTTGAACGCTTAGGGGTATTTACCTATTCTCATGAGGAAAACACGCATGCTTTTGGGATGGAAGATAAGTTGTCCCAAGAAGAAAAGCAGTTCCGGGCCAACCAACTGATGGAGTTACAGGAGCAGATCAGTTACGACCTCAACCAAGAAAAAATCGGCAAAATTTTTAAAGTCTTGATTGATAAGAAGGAGGGAGGACATTTTGTAGGACGTACCGAGTTTGATTCCGTAGAGGTTGACAACGAGGTGCTCATCGATGCAGCCACCCAATATTGTCGTGTGGGTGATTTTGTAACCGTCAAAGTATACGATGCCACCGAATTTGACTTGTTTGCAACTGTAGTAGACTAAAAAAGGAGCTTCAACTCCTTTTTTTTATGCTAATCATAAAAAAAATTGAAAACTTCAAGGCGCTTCATTCGTTCCTTTAGAACAGTAGTGATTTTGTCTTATTCAATTAATCAGTATGAAATTTCTTCCACTGTTTGTCCTTCTCCTTCTTTTTTTAAGCAGCTATGTGTCTCAAGCACAAGGCTATTTTTACTTCGGAAATTCCAATTTGGTAGGAACAGGAAAAATGGCCGGAACTAGTAAAGAGGGGGTTTGGGTAATTTATGGCCGAAAAGAACAAGTTGCTAATCCTACTTTGGCAATAGCCGAAGTAAGAGAAATGGACGTCAAGGAAAACTTCAATTTAGAATTTCCACGCTACGAAATGTCCTTCAAAAGCAATCAATTAGACGGGGTTTTCCAAGAGTTTTACCCTGAGGGAATGACCAAGAAATTGGTAAACTATCAAAATGGGCTTCTTCATGGAGAATTTTTTGAATTTAATAGGCAAGGAGAGGTCCTTCTTTCAGGGACTTATTTTGAGGGGGAAAAATCAGGAGACTGGTTTGTATACCGATCAGATGGGAGTCTGAAATCTGAATACAGTTACCAAAACAACCTATTGGAGGGGGTTTCTATCGCCTATTACGCCTCAGGGCAGATTTCTGAGCGTATTCCATTCGAGAATGGCGAAATTAATGGGTTGTACGAGTCATTTTTCCCCGACGGAAGACTGAAGCAACAGGTGAATTTTGTAGGCGGTCAGGAGCAGGGAGAATTCAATCAATTTCATGCGGATGGAAAATTGGCCTTGGTAGCCAATTTTTCAAAGGGAATTTTGGAGGGGCAATGGGAAAACTACGATGAACAAGGCCGATTGCTTGCAAGAGGGGGGTACCTCCAAGGAGAGCGTGATGGTGAGTGGAAGGAGATTTATCCCTCTGTACCTAATTTTTATCAGAAGGGTAACTATGTAGTTGGCTTAAAGGATGGAATATGGCAGGTTTTAGGAGCTGACGATTTTGTGCATCAAGAAGAGACCTTTAAAGAAGGAGTATTGCTAGCCATCAGTGAGTTTCTGACGCGCAACGGGGATAAGCTAGATGGGGGAAGTTTGGCAGAAGGCGATGGAAAAAGAGTCTTTTACGATGCTGAAGGAAACCGACTAGAAAAGGGAAGGTACACCAATGGTTTGCGTTCGGGAACCTGGTATGCTTTCTTTCCAGATACCAAATTAGTTGCAAGGGCCGGAGCTTATGTCAATGGACAAAAGCGGGGAACTTGGAGATACTATGATTTTACTGGTCAATTGGTGAGTGAAGAAGTTTTTACTACTTCCTCAAATGAATCTGAACGAACAGTAGATTCAGCTACTGCATCTGATTCACCTAAGTCTAGGTCTTACTTGCCACTCCAGGCCACTGGTGGAAGAATGGTAAACTCACAAGTTTTAGTTACTACCCCAGATGGGACGCTAGGTATTTCTGGTCCAGGAATGTTTCAGCGTTGGAATTAATCTACGAATATACGATAGAAATAAACTCCGCTTCGCCTAAATGGGGAAGGTAGCCTCAGTTTATTCCCACTGTGTTTCCATTCTATTTCCTTATCTTTTTTTCCAAATGGTTCTTTCCTAGTAACTTTGTATTAAACCCCACTAAATGAAACTGATCGAAGTAACCACCTCCGCCCATCAAATTGAATTTATTGAGATGGCCATGTGGTTGTACCGTAATGAAAAGAATTGGATACGCCCTATCGATCAGGATATAGAGGGGCTTTTCCATGCGGAGACCAATAAACTTTTTAGAAATGGTGCCAAGGCCAATCGTTGGTTGCTCCAGGATGAATCTGGAAATACCATTGGACGGATTGCTGCATTTGTCAATCCAAAAATGAAAGAAAAGCAACCCACAGGGGGTATTGGGTTTTTCGAATGCATAGAAAACCAAGACGCAGCTTTTCTGCTGTTTGATCAAGCCAAAACCTGGCTCCAAGGCGAAGGGATGGAGGCTATGGATGGCCCCATCAACTTTGGGGAACGTGACAAGTGGTGGGGGCTTTTAGTGGACGGATTTTCAGAGCCCAATTACAACATGCCCTGGAATTTTGGGTACTACCAGACCTTTTTCGAAAACTATGGATTTCAATTGTATTTCAAGCAATACACCTATGCACGTAATGTGCAAAATGTAGGATTTGATCAAAAGATGGTCCAGCGTGCACAGGTAATCTTGGCAAATAATGACTACAGCTTTCGCTACATCAAGGGCAAAGAACTTAGAGAGAAGGCGCCAGAATATTTTATGACGGTGTACAACAAGGCATGGGCCCGGCATCTAGGTAAATCTATTGCACTCAAAGAGGCACAATTGATGTTTGCCAAAATGAAACCCATTCTAGATCCGCGTTTGATATACTTTGCCTTTTTCAAAGGAGAGCCTGTAGGATTCTTCATCCAAATTCCTGAGATCAATCAGATCTTCAAGCATGTCAACGGGAAGATGGACCTGATTGGAAAACTTAAATTTCTTTGGTACAAGACCTTTTTTCCACCCAATAAAATGCTTGGGCTAGTTTTTGGGGTCGTTCCAGCGCATCAGGGTAAAGGGGTGGAAAGTGCGATTGTACTAAGTTATGACCAGATGAGTGGCAAGGCCTCTTTCCCCTACAAAACCATTGAGATGAATTGGATTGGCGACTTTAATCCAAAGATGATGCGCGTTTGCGAGCAATTATTGGCAGAGATTTACAAAACTCACCATACCTATCGTTACCTTTTTGATCGAGATAAAACTTTCGAAAGACATCCGATTTTTGACTAGCCAAACCGGCAAAACCCTATATAAAACAACAGAATGACCGGAACTATTCTGGTACAAAAGCAGATTAAAAAAAATTACCTCCAAAAAACAACGCATGAAAAAGTACAACGTAACCGGCATCGGTAATGCCTTAGTGGATATTGAGTTTAAAGTAACTGACCAATTTTTTACGGACAATGGAGTAGAAAAGGGCTTGATGACCTTGGTGGATGAGGAGCGGCAAAACCACCTCATGCAGGTGATTCACCATGCGGAAGCCAAAAAGCAAGCAGGTGGATCCGCAGCCAATTCCGTGGTGGCAGTAAGCCAGTTTGGAGGAAAATCCTTTTACTGCTTCCGTGTAGCCAATGACGAATTGGGCCAATTCTACCTAAAAGATTTAATTGATTCTGGAGTGGACATTGCTTTGACTGCTGCGCAACTCCAGACCGGGGTGACAGGCAAATGCTTGGTGATGGTGACCGAAGACTCGGAACGAACCATGAATACCTTTTTGGGAATTACTCAGAATTTTTCCAGCCAAGATGTGCACGATGTTGCGATCAAGGATTCCAGCTACTTATTTATCGAAGGCTACCTAGTGACCTCTCCCAATGGGAAAGAAGCCATGCTTTATGCTAAGCAAGTAGCCGAGGCAGCAGGAACGAAAGTGGCGTTGACCTTCTCAGATCCTGCGATGGTAAAATACTTCAAGGCCAACTTTGATGATGTGATCGGACACAGCGTAGACCTACTTTTCGCCAATGAGGAAGAAGCCATGCTATACACGGGCAAGTCCACCTTGGCTGAAGCTCGTGAAGAAATGAAAAAAGCTGCGAAGCATTTTGTCATCACCATGGGTAAAAATGGAGCCATGATTTTTGATGGCGATACCTTTATCGATATTGAGCCGTATCCAACTACCGCGATTGATAGCAACGGTGCTGGGGACATGTTTGCAGGCGCATTCTTGTATGGCATTACCAATGGACATTCTTATGCAGAAAGTGGAAAGCTAGCCTCCATGGCCAGCTCAAGAATTGTGAGCCAGTTTGGGCCACGCTTGAAGTGGCATGAGGCGAAGGAGATTTTGACTAAGTTAAAGCCCTAAAGGGAAAGGAATAATCCCTATTGAGTTACTCAAATTCGAACATCTAATTTTCCGTTTTACGATAGTTTCCAATTAAAACCATCAATTTAGAATTGAATTGCGGAGTCGTCTAACGCCACCATCTTCGTTGAAATAAAAAAAATGGGGTCCTGTTTTTCTAAAATGCAGCCCAGTAGCACTTTCTGAAAAAAGGGCCTATGTTTGTCTAAACTAATCTAAGTTCAACTACGTACTTAATCCAATACCTTTTTAAAACTATCCATTTTACCATGAAAAAAAATCTTCTGCTGAGTCTCCTCTTTGGATGGATAATCCTTCCACTGGCTGCCCAGACTAAAATAGAATTCAAGGAGTTTACCTTGGACAACGGACTTCATGTAATCATGCACAAGGACAATACCACCCCGATTGTGGTAACCTCGGTTTTGTACCACGTAGGCTCCAAAAATGAAAACCCTGAGCGCACGGGTTTTGCACACTTTTTTGAGCACCTCATGTTTGAAGGGTCTGAGAACATTGACCGCGGTCAATACATGAACATTATTCAGAGCAGAGGAGGGACACTCAATGCTTACACTTCCAACGACATCACTTATTACTACGAGTTGCTTCCTTCCAATGAATTGGATCTAGCATTGTACATGGAAAGTGAGCGCATGCTCCACTCCAAGGTGGACTTGACTGGGGTAGAGACCCAGCGTGAAGTAGTAAAGGAAGAGCGCAGACAGCGCTACGAAAACCAGCCTTATGGCACCATTCTTCCCGAGACACTGAAAAGAGCTTACACCACGCATCCGTATCAGTGGGCACCTATCGGTTCCATGGATCACTTAAATGCAGCAACCATTGAGGAGTTTCAGCAGTTTTACAAGGACTTCTATGTGCCAAACAATGCTACCTTGACCATTGCTGGTGACATAGATTATGCGACTACCGAATCTATGGTTCGCAAGTACTTCTCAGAAATACCAAAAGGTACTAAGTCCGTGTACCGTCCAAACATCACCGAGCCGAAGAAAACAGTGGAGGTTCGTGACATTATCTATGACAACATTCAGATTCCAGCAGTAATTCAGGCATACAACTTGCCTGCAAGAAATCACCCAGATAGTTATGCCTTGTCCATGCTTTCTACCTACTTAACGGGTGGCAATTCTTCTTTGATGACCAAGGAGCTAGTGGATAAGCAGCAAAAAGCCTTAGTAGTCGCAGCAATTCCTCTTGAATTGGAAGACGGAGGCGTATTCTTGATGTATGGCATTGCCAACATGGGTGTAGATCCAAAAGATCTGGAGACAGAAGTAGATAAATTGATCAAGCAAGTTCAGGACCAGGGGATCAGTGATGAGGAGTTTACCAAGTTGAAAAACATCATGGAAAACAACATTGTGAGTGGAAACTCCACCATAGCTGGGATAGCTGAAAACTTGGCAGAAGCGAAGGTAATTTATGGAAATACTAACTACATCAACCAGGTGATGGATGCGTATAGCAAGGTTACTAAAGAGGATATTCAGCGGGTAGCCAAAACCTACATGGACTTGACTGGACGCGTGGTGTTGTACTATTTGCCAAAATCAGCTCAGCCAGTAACTGAATAATTCGTTGATTTAACGTATCGAAAAGACATGAAAAAATTTGTATTAGGAATAGGATTTATGCTACTGGCCACGGGAATTACCTTTGCGCAAGTAGATAGAAGTAAGTTACCGGCTTCAGGACCAGCTCCTGAAATCAAGATTGGAGAGGCGGAAACCTTCACGCTTGCCAATGGATTGAAAGTGTTTGTGGTAAAGAACAACAAACTTCCTCGCGTTTCTTTCACGCTGGTATTGGATCGTGATCCAATTTTGGAAGGAGATAAGGCTGGACTTTCTGGCTTTGTGGGAGAAATGATGATGGGAGGTACAAAAAACCGAACCAAAGATCAATTGGATCAAGAGATTGATTTTATTGGGGCTAGTCTAGGGGCTTCTGCAACTTCTGTATCTGCTTCTTCTTTGAAAAAACACCAAGGAAAGGTATTGGAATTGATGGCGGATGTGTTGTTCAATCCTATTTTTCCAGAAACCGAATTAGAGAAGTTAAAAAAGCAGTCACTCACCGGACTGGCCACTACTAAAGACGATCCACAAGCGATATCTTCCCGGCTTTCTCGTGCTGTGCTTTTTGGAAAAAATCATCCGTATGGGGAGTCTCAAACAGAGCAAACTACCAAGAACATCACCTTGGAGGATGTGAAAGCGTACTATCAAACCTATTTCAAACCAAATATTGCCTATTTGGCTATCGTAGGAGATATTGACAAAACGGAAGCAGAAAAAATTGTCAATCAGTATTTTGGCGCTTGGCAAAAGGGGATGGTTCCCACCTTTAACTATCCAATGCCAGTGCGTGCTGCAAAGCAGGCCGTAGCCCTGGTAGACCGCAGCTCATCCGTACAATCTGTCATTGATGTTACTCAACCAGTGCAGATGAAAATTGGAGATGCTGATTACATTTCAAGTAGGTTGTTGAACCAGATTTTGGGTGGAGGTTCTGCCTCGCGCTTGTTTATGAACCTACGTGAAGACAAGGGTTTTACCTATGGGGCCTATTCTTCCATTGATGCGGATAAATTGGTGGGGACGATCTCAGCTTCTGCATCCGTTCGTAGTGAAGTAACTGACTCGGCGGTGTATGAGTTTGTTTATGAGATCAAAAATCTAGTGGAAAATGGGGTAACCCAAGAGGAATTAGATAAAGCCAAGGCGGAGCTTGCCGGTAGCTTTGGTCGTTCCCTGGAGCAGCCTAGTACGGTGGCCAACTTTGCCTTGAATACTGCTAGATACAACCTGCCCAAAGATTATTATGCAACTTATCTACAAAAATTGAATTCCTATACCGTGGCAGACATCAATGCGACTGCCAAGCGTTTGATTGAGCCAGATAAGTTTATTATTACCACGGTAGGGAATGGGGCAGAGATTAAAGAAAAACTAGCCCAGTTTGGAGAAGTAATCGAATACGATATCATGGGTGAGCCAGCCAAGCAGTTGGTTGCTGAAGCAGATATGACCGCTGAAAAGGTGCTTGAAAACTACCTCAATGCGATAGGGGGCGTGGATAAGGTAGCAGCTATCAAAACGACAAAAATCAGTATGGATGCGAATGTGATGGGTACGCCATTGACTATTGCTTTTGTTTATGATTCTGGAAACGGCCGTTATGGGCAGAAGCTATCCATTGCAGGCAATGTCATGCAAAAGACAACTCTTGCCGACGGAAAAGGATCGATGTCTATACAGGGCAATGTGATTGAAATGAATGAGGCGCAGCTCGCTGAGGCGCAGTTGAATTCTTTTCTTTTCCCAGAAGCAGTTTACAAAGCCAATGGCTACACCGTTTCACTTGATGGATTGAAGGATGTGGATGGCAAGCCGGCCTACAAGGTGATCATTACAGCAGCATCCGGTGCTAAGTTGATCAACTACTATGCACAGGATTCAGGACTGAAGATCAAGTATGAAAATCCTGCTTCGGGAGATACCTTCTATTCAGATTACCAAGCCAAAGACGGAGTGTTGATGCCGATGGCTTGGACTATCAAATCTCCGCAAATTCCAGTGCCTCTTGAAGCAAAAGTAACTTCACTTGAGGTAAACGTGCCTGTAATCGAAGGAGACATCAATTAAGATTTAAATAGGAGGGTAGGCTTTTCTATTTTATTTGGGGATTGGTAGTGATACCGATCCCTATTTTTTAATTCATCCAGGAGGTAAGGAGCGGGCTATGAACACCAATTTCCAAATGGATAAGGGGGTAATAGCTGCCTTCTTCAAGCGCAAAATTGAGCTTGATTTTTCTTCCTTTTCGCAAGACTTCTATTTCCCAATTAGATGTTTCCGAGTTTTGATGCGTTGATAACAGTTGATCAGAGCACATCAGATAATGGTAAGCCCTACTTTCAGGGTGTATGAGTTGAATTACTTGCTGCGCATTCACTTGAATTCCTGCCTGGTGAAGGAGTCCGTTATCGGAGTTGGTTTTTTTGACTTCAATTCCTAATGCACCTAATGATTTTATCAGTACCGGGAAAATGTCCTCCTTTCCGCGCACAAAAGCATCAAAAAAAGCATTAATTTTTTCTGGGTGGCTCACTCGTAAAGAAATTTCTTTTTCAAAATCCTGGAGTTTATATCCTTTAAATGGAAGACCGAAATTTTCCCACATCCCTTTCATGACTTGCGCGAGGGAACTCCCTTCTTGCAATAACAGTACATCCAAACATAGGCTTAGCAGTGCACCATGGCTGTAGATATTTACTTTTCGATCGGGGATTCCTGCTACATAGCCATCTAGCCAGAGGTCTATGGATGATTCTTGGATTGAGGCATTTTTCCAGCCGTAGTGGGTTGCTTCTCGTTGGACAATTTTTTCCAAATGCCGAAGGTAGGTAGGCAAATCGTATACCCCTGATTTCAACAGATACAGATCCCCGAAGTAGGTAGTTACTCCTTCCAGAATTAGCCCAGCTTGGGTGTAGGTTTCCTTTGAAAAATCGTAAGGCAAAAATTCTTTCGGGCGAATTCGGCATACATTCCAGGCATGATAGAGTTCGTGGCAACTAATACCCAAAAGTTCTTCCATGACTTCCTCCTCCCTCAAGGAATTGGCAGGCCCAAAGGTGATGACTGTTCCACGTCGGTGCTCTACGCCATGGTAGTGTGGGTAGGACAGGAGCTGAAAGATAAACTGGTATTCAGGTTCGGGGAAGCTCCCAAAATCCTCCATCATCCGAGAGGTGAAGGCTTGAAGGTGCTTGATAAATCGGGAGCGATTAAAATGGATTTCTCCATGAAGCCATGCCAGGAATTGGGTATTTCCGATGGTGTACGTTTCCAGTTCTACCTTTTTTGCGGCCAAAACCGTCGCGTCTGCAAGCACTTGGTAATTTTCAGCCATCCAGGTGGAGGTTCCTGTTTGTTTTAGAGTCAGGATTTGGTTGGGATAGTTTGGGAGATCCAAGAGTACTTCATAAGGTTCTTCGCTTTTTCCTAGGATTTCAAAGCAACAGTTGACCAAGTTGACATAGACTTGTTGGTCGTCAACCCAAGCGCTTCCAGCATCCATTTTTCCTGCCCAATAGTCGTAGGAAAGGTGGACTGGTGTGGTTTCTTCGACTTCAATCGACCAACAGTCCTTTGTTATTTTTTTTAAGGCAATGTGTTGGTCTTCTAGATTTCGCACAGTTAAGCCACGAAGATTTTGGGCATAATTGGCCAGTTGGTACCTTCCAGCTCGCCAAGCAGGAAGTTGAAGTAGTACTGGTTCACCTGCTTGACAGGAAAAATAAAGGTCAATTCGTAGAAATTGAGAAGCTGGATTGGGGCAGGAAATGGTGTAGTGGATCATTTTTCTAGAATTGAAGTAAACAAATGTAGGACCTCCATTTGTATTTAAGAAAATGGTACTTATCTTTGCAATCCTTTTTGGAGCCAAAGTCCATTAAGAAAGTCAAGAAAGCAACTAGATTAAAGATATTCGATCATGAAAAGAACATTTCAACCTTCTCGCAGAAAGAGAAAAAATAAGCACGGGTTCAGAGAAAGAATGGCGACTGCAAATGGTAGAAGGGTATTGAGAGCCAGAAGAGCAAAAGGCAGACGTAAATTGTCTGTGTCTGACGAAAAGACATTGAAGAAGTAATTCTTTGGGTTGTTTTTCGTATGTTACCATACGATAGCTTTCTTGCAATGAAGTACACACTTCCCAAATCAGAGCGGCTTCATGCCGAAAAAAGTATAAAGGAACTTTTCGATAAAGGTTCCTCTTTTTTTTTGTACCCATTCAAGATCCTATTTTGGGTAGATGAAGAATTAGATGGCCATCCCAACCAGGTGCTTTTTTCGATTTCCAAGAAAAAAATCAAAAAAGCGACAGAAAGAAATTACATCAAGCGGAGATTAAGGGAAGCTTATCGGTTAAATAAAGCCTTACTTCCGTCAGCAGGAATGCTTTTGGGTGTAATTTTTGTGGGAGGAAGTAAATTAAGTTTTGGTGAATTAGAACCCAAAATGCGGCTAGTCCTACAAAGATTACCGAATGAGTTATCGAAAAATATAAAGCAAAATGATTCGAAAAATTAAATTACCAGTACTTTTTGGGGTACTAATTCTCCTTTTTTTGGGAGGACTGGTTGCATTTCAAAGCAAGAATGACAGGCTGTTTGCGCTAGCGAAGAGCATTGATATTTTTGCTACACTCATTCGGGAGTTGGACACCTATTATGTGGACCAAATTGATCCAGAGAAATTGTTAACTGTGGGTGTTGAAGCGATGCTTGAGGAGCTGGATCCTTACACAGAATATATTCCAGAGGAGGAATCGGATGATTTCCGTATGCTTACTACTGGAGAATATGCTGGTGTGGGGGCCTTGATTGGAAATCGGGGCAGTGGAAATATCGTATTGATGCCATACACTGGATTTCCAGCTCAAAATGCGGGTTTGCGAATTGGTGATGTACTTCTAAAAGTAGATAGCGTGGAAGTCCAGAAAAAGTCTACCTCCGAAGTTTCCGAATTGTTGAAAGGCCCAGCAAATACGGGAGTCACGGTGATGGTAAAGCGTGGGGAAGACACCTTGAGATTTTCCTTGAACCGGAAAAAAATCAGTTTAAAGAATGTTCCTTTTTATGGGAAATTGGATGAGAGGACAGGGTACATCAAACTTTCAGATTTTACAACCAATGCTTCTGCAGAAGTAAGAAATGCTTTAGTGAGTTTGAAGGCCCAAGGGGCAAAACAATTGGTTTTGGATCTGCGAGACAATCCAGGCGGATTGATTAATGAGGCGGTGGAGATTGTCAATTTATTTATTCCAAAGGGCAAGGAAGTAGTGAAGACAATTGGCAAATTGCAGCAGGTTAATTATACGTACAAAACTACTAAAACGCCTGTAGACAAAGAAATCGGTGTCATTGTGTTAATCAATGAGCGAAGCGCTTCTGCGGCCGAAATTGTGGCAGGCGCTCTTCAAGATTACGACCGGGCGGTTTTATTGGGTCAAAAATCATTTGGTAAAGGCTTAGTTCAAACCACCTTGCCTTTGAGTTTTAATGCCCAAATCAAAGTGACTACTGCCAAGTACTACATTCCTAGTGGACGTTGTATTCAAGCCATTGATTATGCCAAATCGCGGGAGGATGGCTCAACTGGTACTATTCCAGATTCTTTGAGAAAGGCTTTCAAGACGGCTAACGGAAGGATTGTCTTGGATGGTGCAGGGATCGAACCTGATGAAAAGGTGACTGAAAAGTCCTATGCCCCCATTTCTTACACCTTGGTAGCGGGCAATCATGTTTTCGATTATGCGACCACCTTTTTTTACAAAAATCCCACCATCGGCAGTCCCAGTACTTTTGAGGTGAGCGAGGAGGTATATGCCGATTTCAAGAAATTTCTGGAAGGAAAAGAATACGATTACACGACCTACACGGAGAAATCGGTTCAGGATATGGAAAAGTTCTTAGCGAAAGAATCTTATTTTGATGAAGTTAAAGAGCAGTTGGAGCTAATAAAATCTAAGGTCAATCATAGTAAGGAAAATGATTTGGATACCCATCAAAAAGAAATCAAAAAAATTCTAGGTGAAGAGCTGATTTCCCGGTATTACTTCCAGGAGGGGATGATTGAAGCCAGCCTTCAAGGAGATCCAGTGATTGAATTGGCTAAGGAGTACTTTGCTTCGCCGGCTCGGATGACCAAGGCCTTGGCTGGGTCTAGCAACTAATTTGGGATGACTCGTATTTTATCCATAGAAACTTCTACATCTATCTGTTCGGTAGCCATACACGAACAGGGGAATTTACTTGCATTGGCTGAAATCGAAGAACCTGGAGCCCATGCAGAAAAGTTATTACGATTGGTAGGGGAAGTGATTGAAAAAGCAGGGCAAAGTTTTGGGGATTTGGATGCAGTGGCCGTTTCTCAAGGACCAGGATCTTATACGGGACTTCGCATTGGAGTTTCCACTGCCAAAGGGATTGCCTATGCCTTAGAGATCCCTTTGATTGGCATCAATACCTTGCAAGCCATGGCAGCTAGTCAGCCTTTAAGTCAGGGGGAATTTGTGGTAGCTGTTTTGGATGCGCGAAGAAAGGAAGTTTATACGCAAACCTTTGGGAATTTGCTGCAGGAAATCTCCTCGATTGAAGCTTTGGTTTTGGAGGAGGGTTCTTATGCTTCCATTTTGGATAAAGGGAAGGTTTATTTTGTTGGGGATGGAGTGGAAAAGGTAAAGCAAGAAATCCAACATGTTAATGCCTGCTTTCAGATGGATTGGAAAAAATCCCTTTCAGCAAAAAATATGGGGGTGTTGGCATCAGAAAAATATGCTCGCCAAGAATGGGAAGATCTTGCTTATTTTGTACCCAACTATTTAAAGGAGTTTAAGGTAATGCATTCCACAAAGAATCTGTTAGTGAAGCCATGAGTGAGTTAATCAATCGAGTTGCTGCGAGTGCTATCGTTTCCTTAAATATGGAGGAGTTTTATCCTCAGGAGGAGCGTATCCAGTTTGATCTGGCAGATTACTTATTTCAGGGCTTGGTGCTTCGTGAAAAAGAGTTTCGTGCTGCCTTGAAATCCATGGATTGGGATTTCTATCAGGGCAAGTGGGTGGCAGTTACCTGTAGTGCAGATGCGATTGTACCTACCTGGGCCTACATGCTCGTTTGTACCTATTTGGAGGGGGTGGCCAAAGGTTATTGTGTTGGTGATTTGGTGGCTTTGGAGCAATACATTGTTGAGAACACTTTTTCCAACCTCCCGTTAGCGTCCTTTAAAGATCGTGCGGTAGTAGTCAAGGGTTGCAGTAAGGTGGCTATTCCACTGTTTGCTTATGGTCGTTTGGTGTCCTTGCTTCAGCGGGAGGTCAAGAGTTTAATGTTTGGGGAGCCATGCAGTACTGTTCCTTTATATAAAAGGGGAAAGTCTTGATTTTTAGTGGCTAAGTAAAAGCCTTAGTAAAGATTGTAATTTTTGTTGGTGAAATTCTTGCGTAATCTGTTTGGGTACGCTATGTTTGCACTCCCGTTCAAGAATAGGTCTTGGAAAACGGGAAATTTTAAGTGTTGATTTCGTGATTTTAAAATTTTTTATAGAACTAGGTTTTGTAAAGAAGAAACTAAATACGATCTTTGCGCTCGCATTTGGGACCAGGGTCTCTCTATTTTCCAAAAATGATTGGAAACTAAGTTCTTTGAAGTGATGTAAGGCAAAAAAGATTAACCTGAGAAAGGGGTTGTTTACGGGTATAATTTACCTGTAGACAGA
>JAURGC010000135.1 GCA_030833985.1 Algoriphagus sp.
ACAGCTCCTCAATATCTCCTTGCTTGTTGGCCCCCATCTCAATGATGGCGATTTGGTGTAATTCGTTCAAGCGAAGTAGCGTCAAGGGCACGCCGATATGGTTATTCAGGTTGCCTTGGGTGGAGAGCGTGTTGAATTTTTGTTTTAGCACGCTGTACAAAAGTTCCTTGGAGGTCGTTTTTCCATTGGAACCTGTTAATCCAATGACCGGGATATCAAATTTTCGTCGGTGGTAAGTGGACAGCTGCTGCAAGGTACTTAAGGTATCTTCGCACAAAAGATAGCGGGAATCCCCAAGCGGAGCCACGGCAGGGTCATCCACGACGACTGCTGAGGCACCCATCTTCAAGGCCGTTGGCGCGAAGGTATTCGCATCAAAGTTTGGCCCTTTTAAGGCAAAAAAAAGATTTCCAGGATTAATTTTCCGAGTATCTGTACTTACGCCAGTGCTGTGAAGAAAAAGGGAGTAGAGCGATTCTAGGTTCATTTTTTTTAAAAATTTGTCACAAAATAACGCAATCGAAGCATCTTTGCAGTCAGCTATCCGTTTTATTTTAAACGAATACGCCCCTCACCATGCGAAAAATTCTTATTCTAATTTTGTTGTGGATTGCTACACCCCTGTTTGCGCAGCAGGTGAAGGAATTGGAACTCAGCAAAACCATTCAAGTAAGGGGGCAAGTGCTGCCAAATGGCTTTTCGTTAGGAATTAACGCTGCTCAGATACAAACGCTAGACCTTACTGGGGATGGAAAAGAGGAATGGGTGGTTTGGGACATCAATTCGCGGCAGCTGCAGGTTTTTGAGAAAAAGGGGGAGCAGTTCCTCATCCGGCCCGAACTCAGTTACTTTTTTCCTACAGATGTAAGTGGTTTTTTGATCTTGGCTGATTTTGATCGAGATGGAAAAAAGGACCTCTTTACGTCTACCGCACTCGGTGTAAAAGCCTATCGCAATACCTCTTCGGGAATTCAGATTTCCTGGACCTTGGCCCAAAATTTTCTCCGGCTGGAGGGAGCCAATAACATTCCTGCCAACAATCTGGATACCCCCCTCCTCCAAGACTTGGATGGAGATGGGGATTTGGACTTGCTTCTTTTCAACTTTGCTGTCGGGGACTACCTGGAATACTACCAAAATACTTCCATCGAACGCAAGGGTAGTCCGGATATCGATGGCTTTGCTTTTCCAGTTCGGCATTGGGGAGGCTTTGAGTTTTGCGGTTGTGGGCAGATTAGTTTCGGGTTGACCTGTGACGGAAGATCGCTCGCCAACCCCGCAACTCCCTTTGACGAAGCCCGAGTGCAGCATGCGGGAGGACATAGTTTGCTTTATCGAGATTTTACGGGTGATGGCATCCCAGACCTGCTCCTGGGTCGGGAAGAATGCTCCTCTCTCTATTTTTTGCCCAACGTAGGCACTAGCAGCAACCCGAAATTCACCTCCTTTTCCAAGGAGCTCCCAGGATTCGGGTCTTTACCAGAGTTTCCTCGCTTCCATGCAGGACAGTTTTTGGAGGAATCTCTGATTGTAAGTTTGAATACAAACGAAATCGCTGCGCCTTTCGGAATTGATTTTGCTCAATCTATCGTCCGATTAGAAAAGGGCACCGGCAAAATGCTTCCCATCTTCCAGGATCAAATACTGGATTTAGGGGAAAATACACGTCCATTTTTTAGTGGAACTTCCTTTTCAGGAGAACTCTTAGTGACAGCCAATGGAAAAAAAGGAACCAAAGTACTGGGGCAAGCCTACCGAATGGGTTATACTGGAACGAAACTGGAAATGCTTGAAGAAGATTACCTGGGACTTTCTGAACTCAATCTCCTGGATTTGACCCTTTTGGATCATACCTCTGTTTCTAAGGAAAATTACCTGCTAGTGCTAGGAACACGCACCAGTAGCACTGGGGTACCAACTCCTGTTTTGCTCAGGCGCGAAGAAGCATCCTGGAAAGAATTTGCCCTATCGGGACTCTCCTTGAGAACTGGAGATCAGTTGGTCTTGTATGGATACCAAGGAAAGGATCAGCTCTTGGTAGCGGCTCAAAATGGCAGTTTGACCCAGTACGAGGTGGATTTGACTGCGCGATCGGTTCGGCTATTGGCAGGCAATTTTTTAGGGTTTCAAGACAATCCTGCCAATCGCAATCTGAATGTAACGATACGAAGCGGAGAGCGTCCTGATTTGTATTCGGTAGACCAAACGGGCAGAGTTTACCGAACACGAGACTTCCTGAATGTCCCCATTCGGGAGGAGGTGCTAGTCCGAATTCAAAATCAGGACTTGCCACTGCGACTGGGTCGTTCCAACTGGCTTTCTGTGGTCAAGTCAAGTCTAGGTGAGGAAGACGACTTGATCCTAGGTACCCGTGGAGGTGGGCTACTCTACCTCAGTGCAGCTAGTACAGATGGAGATGCAGCAGGAGTATTTAGCGTAACCTCCTTTCCAAACCCAAGTTCCGGTTCCTTCCAAGTTGTCTCTAGTTTACCAGCTACTGGTCGGATGGTTTCTTCGCTTGGTCAGGTATTACTTTCTGAAATTGTCCTTCCTGCAAGGAGAGCGGTGCTGGTAGATATCCCAAATCTAGCAGCCGGCATCTATTTTTTGCAGATGCAAACTGAGGAGGGTCAGGTTACCGTCCAAAAAATATTAGTGAGGTAGGAAACGTTGATTTATGGGGAAAAATTCCACGGATTTTTTCCTTTTTGACCCCCGCTTTTTTTAGAGGTCTCCACAGGAAAATAAGGCTTTTGGTTCAAGAAAGTAAGCCGTGGAACGTGGTCTGTCGTAGATCTGAATTTGATGGATTTTATTCACTCGGATTGAAACAGAAAAAACCGCAGATTTTTCATTTAGGACATCCACTTATTAAGGGTTTCTGTTTACAAGAAAATAGCGTTTAAAGTTCAATTTAATGAGTTTTGGTCCGTTATCTATGGTCTGTGGACAATTTGAATTTTTCCAATGGCTTGGCAACCTAATTCAAAACCGCTAGTTTCGGTATTCAAATACCAACCCCATGAAAACGATTCTCCCTTTCTTTTTGGCAGGCCTCCTTCTTTGGAGTTGCCAAGCTGGTTCCGACCATGCCGACCAAGTGTATCTCAATGGAATTGTCTACACCGTAGACGAAGCCAATCCGAAAGTAGAGGCTGTTGCGGTCAAGGATGGACTCATTTTAGCTGTGGGCACTACCGAAGAAATCCAAAAATTTGTTGGCAGCGACACGGAGGTGGTAGACCTAGCTGGAAAGACGATGACTCCAGGAATCATCGAATCGCATGCCCACCTAATGGGAATAGGCTACAACAAACTAGAAATTGACTTGATGGGGGTGAAGACCTACGAGGAATTGATCCAAAAAGTAGGGGAAGCAGCAGCGAATGCCAAGCCAGGAGACTGGATCACAGGGAGGGGATGGCACCAGGACAAGTGGCTCAAAATGCCTGAGAAGACAGTGAAAGGCTTTCAAACGCACGATGCACTTAGTGCAGTGAGTCCCAACAATCCCGTTTACCTTGCTCATGCCTCTGGGCATGCTTCTTTTGTCAATCAAAAGGCAATGGATTTGGCGGGAATCACCCCTTTGCGCAGCGAAACGCCCACTCAAGAAGTGGAGGGCGGAGAGGTCTTACGGGATGAACTAGGCAATCCTACGGGAGTGCTCGTAGAGCGTGCTTCAGCACTAGTGGTCAAATTGATTCCTGAAACTACCCCAGAAAAAAATGAGGAGGCCTTGATGCTAGCGTTGCAAGAACTTGCAGAAAAGGGGATCACTTCCTTTCACGATGCAGGTTCCGGACAGGAGGTAATCGACTTGGTGCAGAAATTTCAAAAAGAAGGCAAACTGACTGCGCGCATGTACATCATGCTGACGGGTAGACAGCCTGATTTGTTGGAAGCCTGGTACAAAAAAGGGCCGATGATCGACCCCAATCACTGGGTGACGGTGCGCTCCATCAAACTCAATTGCGATGGGGCATTAGGCCCTTGGGGAGCCTGGTTGTTGGAGGACTATTCGGATAAGCCTGGCCACCGTGGCCACGAGACCTTGCCGATGTCGGTAGTAACAGAGGTGTCTGAGAAAGCCTTGCCACTTGGGTTTCAGGTTTGTTCGCATGCCATTGGCGACCGTGCAAACCAGGAGATTTTAGATCGTTACGAGGCAGCGCTGACCAAGTTTCCAGAATCAAGAGACCATCGTTTCCGCATCGAACATGCACAGCACCTGCATCCAGACGATATTCCTCGATTTGGAAAGCTGGGTGTGATTGCCGCCATGCAGGCGATTCACTTAAGTTCCGACCGCCCTTGGGCCATTGGAAGGCTAGGTGAGAAGCGCATCATCGATGGGGCGTACGTGTGGCAGAGTTTATTTAAAAAAGGAGCTCGAATTGCCAACGGGACCGATGCTCCAGTGGAACCCGTAGACCCACTCCCTTCCTTTTATGCTTCCATCACCCGCAAGACCCTCCAAGGGCTACCAGAAGGAGGCTACGAGGGAGACCAGAAAATGACTCGTGATCAGGCCCTGAAGTCGTATACCTTGGATGGTGCTTTTGCTGAGTTTGAAGAAAATTTCAAAGGATCCATTGAGGTGGGCAAAGCCGCGGACTTCACGGTATATGATAAAAATATTATGGAAATCTCGGAAGACGAAATTCTTCAAGCTAAGGTGCAAATGACTGTGGTAGGAGGAAAAGTGGTGTACCAGAAGAAGTAGGGGAATAAAATTAAAAAGTTAAGGGCCTGTCAGATTTTAGAGCTGACAGGCCTTTTTTTTGAAACAATTATTTTTGTATTTTGAATTAATTTACGTTTATTTAAAATAACTAAAAAGTTATTAAAATAATATAAATAAAATTAAAAATTTAATTTATTGTATTTTTTAAATATTTTTTGCTTTACGATCGATTTTCAGGTTTCTTTTTTAGTGAAAATCGGCTGGGAGGGGGTATTTAATAAGGTTCTATTTTTTAATTGATAACAGTTTAATTTCAATCCAAATGCGGCAATTCTTTTCCTTGATCTAATTGAAAAGGAGGTGTTTTCTGCTTCAATTTTTTAATGAAAACTCACTTTAAATTTTTAGTCAAATGAATCGTCAAATAAACTCTTTCAACGGCCTTTTTCTTGTGGTGCTTCTTTTTTCCAGTTGTGAAAACGTATTAGAAATACCCGAGAATCAAAATTTCAATTCAGAACTCGGTGAATATTTAGAATCCTCTGAATTTGATTCTTTTCAATCCTCATATCCTGACTTTAGCTCAAAACTCAATTTCGAATTGTTAAAAAAAATAGAATTAAACGAAAATGAGGCACTTTACTTGATTCCAACTCGGCTTGAAAATTCTAAGATTGGGATTTTGAATATTAGTAAAAATAAAGAGGGAAAATTTAAGCCGTTTTTTGAGTTACGCACGTTTAAGAATGAGATGCAGTCGGCTACTCTTGAATATTTTACAATAGAAGGATTTTCACTTTTAAAAGTCAATGCAAAAAAGGAAAGTCCAGGGAAATTCTATTCTATAGAATTTCCAGGGATTTCAAATAACGCAAGAATGTCCAGCTGTACTGGAGATTGCTATAAAACTGCAATAGAAATTTGTGACGGTGATGGAGATTGCAAATTACTGTGTGATCTACTTGATCTTGGAGGGCTTTGTACCGTATCTATTGCAGTTGCTTGTATCATTCATTGTTGGCAATAAAACTAAGAAAACTTATGGAAATTTTAATCGGACTACTTTTGACTTTGAATATCGGAGCGATCATTTACGCCCTTTTCGATATCCTAAAAAGTAACTTTAAAAAACCGAGACAAGTAAAGACGGGCTGGATTTGGGTGGTGGTTTTTTTTCAAGGCCCTGGATCATTGCTTTATTTTTTGACAAAAGATCAAAAGTAGGTTTCTGCTTAAGTAAGCACTGCCTTCCCTTGGCTCTTTTTCACCTATCTTCTTTGAATCTTCTCTTTTTTTTGAAATAGAAAATGGGATCAAGTGATCGCCTTTATTTTTCTGTGTGTTGTTGCTTTCTATTTTGCGTTGTTGTGAAAATCTCATAATATTCCTATCGGTAAGCACTCCACTCTATGAAAAAACACCTACTCCTCTTTTTGGCATTGGCTTGCGCCACACTGAGCCAAGCACAAACCCAAGAACCTCGTCCCATCTCCTGGAAGGATGTGGCAACCTGGAAATCCATGCCTAACAGCGGCTTTAAACTATCTCCCGATGGGCAATGGATGGCTTATGTGCTGACAGGTATCGAAACTGACGGAGAATTAATTCTCCAAAAGGTAGCAGATCCCGAAAGCAAAAAGATTTTTCCTTTAGGTGCCGCTACCTTTGCCAGCTTTGAATTTAGCGACAACAGCCAGTGGATCGCCTTCAAGGAATACCCCAAATTTTCCGAAAAACAGGCCAACGAAAAAGCCAAAGGCAAGTC
>JAURGC010000177.1 GCA_030833985.1 Algoriphagus sp.
TTGGCACCTTGACCTTTACTTTTGTAGAATACATGATGCATAAGTATTTTTTTCACATGGATCCCGATACTCCTCTCAAGGATAAGTTGCAGTACAATGTTCATGGGGTACACCACGATTACCCCAAGGACAAGGACCGATTGGCGATGCCTCCTTTTGTCAGTGCCGCCTATGCCGCAATTCTTTACCTGTTATTTACCCTGTTAATGGGCGATTTTGCACTTTATTTTTTGCCTGGATTTCTACTCGGATATGCCGGCTACCTAGGAGTCCATTACGTGGTCCATGTCTTTAATCCTCCAAAGAATTTTCTTAAGATCTTGTGGGTCAACCACGCCATTCACCACTACAAAGATCCAGACGCTGCTTTTGGAGTAAGCTCCCCCCTTTGGGATTACCTCTTCGGTACCCTCCCTAAAAAAGAATAATCAAACTTCCGAAAAGAAGGATTTTCTTTGACTTTTTCACAATAGGAGCGGTTTCTAACAAAGAATATTTTACATCTTGTACCCTTCATTTCAAAGACATGAAGCAAGTTTCAATTATTGGTTTAGGATGGCTCGGGGAGGCCGCTGGCTTGCGTTTGCAAATGCAGGGGTATCCGGTACTCGGATCTTCCACCCGTTTAGAAAAAGTAAAACTCCTTCGCAACAGGGGGCTAGATGCAATTCATTTTACCCTAGATCCCGACCCGAAAGGAAAAGCGTATTCCCGACTTTTAGATTCCGAGATTTTGATAATTACCCTTCCTCCGCGGAGTAAAGAAGGGGATGGAGCGCTTTACTTGCAGCAAATCAGTTTCTTACGCGATTTGATTGAAAACTCAGCGATAAAGCAGGTAATCTTTATTTCTAGCACTGGAATTTATCCCAATACAAGTAAGGAGGTACCCTATACTGAAGACGAAGTAATTTCCGAGAGTAACTCGGGCAATGCCATCTTGCTGAAAGCAGAAGCATTGATAGGGGAATCATCCAAGTATGACTTGACGATTTTGAGAATGGGAGGATTGATGGGGATGGATCGGATTCCAGGGGTTTATTTTTCCGGAAAGGAACAAGTAGTGGGACATACACCAGTCAACTTTATCCATCAAGCGGATGCAGCAGGAATAATTGCCTGGGTGATCAATCAGGGACTTTGGAATCAGACTTTCAATGGAGTTGCTCCAGAGCATCCCCTACGGCGGGAGGTGTATCAGCACAATGCTACTACGTTGGGAATTCCCTTACCTGCAAGTTTTCAGGAGACTACTGACGAAGCAGTGGGTAGGTTGATTAGTTCGGATAAACTCTTGGAAACTGGCTTTACCTTTGAATTTCCCAATCCACTGATTTTTCCTTACCTGCAAAGCCCATAAAATTTTAAAAGGGTTTTTTATTTATTTCTTGTAGGGTTGGGGTATAGCAGGTTTTTCTGACATCTTGTCATTTTTTTTACAGGTGGAATAGGCCTTGCAGAGGGAAGTTAGATTCATTTAATACGTAACTAAACCGATGTAAGCCCATGCAGGAAAAAGGCACGATCTCGATCCATACCGAGAACATTTTCCCAATCATTAAAAAATTCCTCTATTCTGATCATGAGATTTTCCTTCGGGAATTGGTCTCTAATGCGGTAGATGCTACACAAAAAATTAAGCGACTTGCGACATTAGGTCAGTATACCGGGGAATTAGGTGACCTCACGGTGGAGGTTTCTTTTGATGAAAAGAAGAAGACCATCACCATCTCTGACAAAGGACTCGGCATGACCGCTGAGGAAATCAAAAAATACATCAACCAGATTGCTTTTTCTGGAGCCACGGAGTTTGTGGAGAAATTCAAAGATGCCAAGGATGCCAATGAAATCATTGGAAAGTTTGGTTTGGGTTTTTATTCCGCCTTTATGGTGGCCAAAAATGTGGAAATCCACACGCTATCCTATCAGGAAGGTGCTGAACCTGCGATTTGGACCTGTGATGGAAGTACGGAGTTTGAAATCAAAAAAGGCAAAAAGAAAAGCCGTGGAACAGACATTATTCTTCACGTCAATGAGGATTCAATCGAGTTCTTAGACAAGTGGAAGTTGCAGGGTATTTTGGATAAGTATTGTAAATTTTTGCCAATTCCGATCAAGTTTGGCACTAAAACCGAATCCGTTGAAGATGGCGTAGACGACAAGGGAGAGAAGAAATGGAAGTCTGTAGAAGTGGACAACATTCTGAATACTACTGCTCCGATCTGGACCAAATCTCCTAGCGACCTCCAGGACGAGGATTACTTGGCCTTCTACAAGAGCCTGTACCCAATGAGCGAGGATCCTTTATTTTGGATTCATCTGAATGTGGACTATCCGTTCAATCTTACCGGTGTGCTTTATTTTCCAAAGGTTAAAAACGACTTTGAAATGCAGCGCAATAAGATCAAACTCTTTAGCCGTCAGGTCTTCATTACCGATGAAGTGAAAGATATTGTACCAGAGTTTTTAATGCTGCTTCATGGGGTAATTGATTCTCCAGATATTCCACTCAACGTGTCCAGAAGTTTCTTGCAGGCAGATGGCAATGTGAAGAAGATCAACAACTACATCACGAAGAAAGTTGCAGATAAACTTTCTGAACTCTTCAAGAAAGATCGTAAAGTCTACGAGGAAAAGTGGAATGACATTGGCCTCTTTGTGAAATATGGCATGATCTCCGAGGAGAAGTTTTATGAGAAAGGAAAGGAATTTACCCTCCTCAAAAACACCAAGGAAGAATACTATACGCTAGACGAATACCGTGAAAAGGTGTTGGCTACCCAAACCGACAAAAATGAGCAAGTCATCTACTTGTATGCCACTGACCTCAAGAAGCAGGACAGTTTTATCGATTCGGCATTAAATAAGGAGTACGATGTTTTGGTGCTCGATTCCCCAATTGACAGCCATTTCATTCAGCACATGGAGTCCAAGTTGGACAAGACCCAACTCAAGCGTGTGGATGCCGATGTGGTGGAAAAATTGATTCAGAAGGAGGCTGCCTTTGCCAACCTGCTCACGGAAGATCAGAGCAAGTCAGTAAAGGAAATCTTTGATAAGGCGATTCAGAACAAAACCTACACCGTAGAGATTGAAGGTCTAAGTCCGGAAGAGTTCCCTGTAACCATTACGATGGAAGAGTGGATGCGTCGAATGAAAGATATGGCACAAACAGGTGGTGGACCGATGAGTTTCTACGGAAGCTTGCCCGATAGCTACAAGGTAGCTATCAATGGAAATCACCCGCTTGTGGACAAGATCTTGAAGGCAGAATCTGAAGAAGCGCAGGTAAGCCTTGCTAAGCAAGCGTTTGACCTGGCATTACTTTCCCAGGGCTTGCTAACAGGAAAGGACTTGACCGCCTTTGTAAAGCGTAGCGTAGAAATGATTTGATGTCCTTTGGGTTTTTTAATACCCCTTAGGTCTTTTCCTTGGAGCCATTGAGATTTATACATCTCAATGGCTTTTTTATTTTATCTATTTCAAAAAGACCCTGACTTCAAAGGTAGGCTAGGCCAAGAATTACATGCCCTCTACCAGATGAAAAGCAATTATTTACTAAATATCTTTGAAGGAATTTAAAAACGAACCCCTTCTGCTTCCTTTGGATTCTCTATCTCTAATTTTTTATTTCCCCTACTTCCTGTAATTTTGGGCTCTATTCACAAATAATAAGAAGACGGTATGCCTTACCTATTTACCTCAGAATCTGTATCTGAGGGCCACCCCGATAAAATTGCGGACCAGATTTCCGACGCACTGATTGACAACTTTTTGGCTTTTGATCCCAGTTCCAAAGTAGCCTGTGAAA
>JAURGC010000214.1 GCA_030833985.1 Algoriphagus sp.
CCTTCAGTCCCTGAACACATCACCCCCCGAAACTACGCATTATGTCTGACTTTAAACCGTTCCACCTCGCTTTTCCGATCCGTGACATCGAAGAAACTCGCCAATTTTATGGAGGCCTGCTGGGCTGTGATATTGGCCGAAGTACCGACAAATGGATTGACTTCAATTTCTTTGGCCACCAACTTTCGGCTCATATCAAACCAGATGAACTCGCCAACGCCAAAACTAACGAGGTAGATGGAAAAAATGTTCCAGTCCGTCATTTTGGAGCTATTCTTGGTTGGCAGGAATGGCACGAACTTGCAGACAAGCTCAAGGACCACGGCATGGAATTTGTCATTGAGCCCTATATTCGATTCAAGGGCGAGGTAGGAGAACAGGCTACCATGTTTTTTTTGGACCCTTGTGGGAATGCCCTTGAGTTCAAATCCTTTCAAGATCCATCCCAGATTTTTGCCAAATAACATTAGGTTGAAGACTACTTCTCTTAATCAGTCCTTAGGTCCGGTAGTCCGTATTGGAAAGAAAGACTATCTTTTTTTTAGTGGAACTTCCTACCTAGGGATGGAGGCGGATAGGCATTATGAAGAAGTACTCCAAGATTGTATCCGACTATATGGGGCGAACCATGGTTTGAGTCGTATCAATAACGTTCGGCTTAAGGTTTTTGATGAGTTTGAAAAGTTTTTTGCAAAAAATGCAAAGGCCGAGGCCGCCGCTGTGATGAGTTCTGGGTTTTTGGCAGGAATTGCTGCTTCCCAATGGCTTTTCCCGAAAGCAGATACCTGTTGGATTGCACCGGATACCCATCCCGCAATTCTTCCTTTGGCGCTAAAAATAGACTCTCCTATAAATTTTGAGACCTGGAAAAAAAAATGTTTGGAGCAGGCTGAGGTACTTTCTTCAAGAAAAATTTTGATTTTGGGAAATACGGTGGATCCTCTTCGCGCGGAGATACACGAATACGCTTGGGTAAAAGAACTCGCTAAAAAACACGAAGTGACCCTGCTTTTAGATGAGAGTCATGCTTTTGGGGTATTGGGGAAATCCCTTTTTGGCACGTATGCGGAACAGCAATATCCTCAGGTAAATCTAGTGGTTTCCGGATCCTTAGGAAAAGGATTGGCCATGCCGGCGGGGATTATTTTGGGGAAAGAAGAAGTCATTGAGGGGATAAAAAGCCAATCGATTTTTATTGGAGCTTCTCCTTGTTCCCCTGCCAACTTGCAGGCATTTTTGGAGACACAAGATATTTACAGGGCTCAAAGTCAAAAAATCCGAGATTTTTCTGGAATCTTCAACCAAGAAACAATGGACTTATCCACATTGATAGGATCTCCCAATTTTCCAGTGTTTATCCTCAAAAATCCAAGCTGGTCGATAGACCTAGAGAGGATGGGGATTATTACTTCCTCTTTTTCTTATCCCACAGCTGAAAGTCCTATCATCAGCCGTATCGTCCTTTCAGCATTTCATTCGCTTTTGGATTTGGGGGCTTTAAATGGAGCGCTGCGCAATCTTTCTAACCAACACTCATGAAGAAACTTCTTTCATCCCTAGCGATAATTTTTTTGTTTTTCTCCTGTCAACCCAAGACTAGTGTTCCTTTTGTGGATGGATTGGAAGACTACCCAACCTTGCAAAAAGTGCTTTCGGATACTGCCAAGTATCAGGTTCAGATCTTATATACGCAGATCGACCGCAACGAGCATGGCAATCCCTTGTTTACTACCTACCCTTTCAACGTAAATGATTCCCGCTACTTCTATCCAGCATCCACGGTAAAGCTGCCAATTGCGCTGCTGGCTTTGGAATGGTTGGAGGAGCAGCAATTTGAAGGGTTGAACCTGGAGACCATCATGCTGAACGATTCGGTTCGGCCTTCCCAGCTGCCTGCATGGAGTGATTCGAGTGCTGAAAATGGCCTGCCCAGCATCGGGCACTACATAAAAAAAATCCTGCTTGTATCCGATAACGATGCCTCCAACCGATTGTATGAATTGCTAGGGACAGATTATATCAATACAAAGTTGAGGGAAAAAGGACTAACAAATACCGTAGTTACGCAGCGTTTGAGTTTTCCGATTTCTCCTGAAGAAAACAGACATTTTAATCCAATTCGATTTGTGGATAAGTCTGGGAAAATCCTTTTGGAAATTCCTGCTCGACAAGCGGATAGCGCGTATGCGGTACCAGGTTTTCCCAAGTTGGGCCAAGCGTTTTACAAAAACGATGCCTTGATCCAGGGAGGAATGGATTTTTCTTACAAGAACAAGTTTTCCCTTTCGGATTTACATGGGGTGGTGCAGCGAACTATTTTTCCCGAGGCTTTTGTTGGGATGGAGCGGTTTAATTTAAGTGAGGAGCATCGAAATTTTGTACTCAAGTACATGAGTATGGTACCTCGAGAAAGTAGGTTTCCTACTTATGATACCACTGAATTTTACGATAGCTACTCCAAGTTTTTCAAGTTTGGAACCGAAAAAGGAAAAATCGATCCTCGTTTTCGGCTGTTCAACAAGACTGGCTGGTCCTATGGTCATCTCATTGA
>JAURGC010000152.1 GCA_030833985.1 Algoriphagus sp.
AGACCCCAGTTTTCCACATTGATAACATCTGCCCCCTCTTCTTTTAACAAGTTCACAAACTTGTCGACAGTATCCTTCATCTGAACATCAGACAAAACGGGAGTTAAAATGAATACCGTCTCGTAACTTCTTTGGAACATTTTTAAATGTGTTTGTTGGAATTTAAATAAATAGACCGCAAAAGTAGTAGAAATCAGCCTTCCTTCCAAATAATTGTCTAAAATCTAGCTAGATATATCGAAAATAAGTGATTGAATAAGGTCTTGATTTAGTCTACCTGAAAAGTACTGCTCCCTAGTTCTTCCTGATCGAGTAGTACCTTTACTTCATAGACCCCAGATGCAAAAGAAGTTCCTTTTTCAAATAAAAAAATCAATGATTGTTCTTTTGCATCGAACCAAAACTCTTGCTTCGCGGTAAAAAACTCGTTTTCACCTTTCCAAGTGAAGGTTCCTGAGCCTTTGGAAAGGTCAAAAAGTGGCAATCCATTGGGCCCGATTACTTGAAGGTATGCAGTACGGTTCCCTTTTTCTGCAAGGGTATTTTCTGATAGCTTGGCGATTACTTGAATTCCTTTTAGCTGTTTTCTTTTAAAGGGCTTGACTCCTGACAATTCTTTACCCCGAGCATTAAGTCCAGATAGGCGAATGGCCTGGAGCTTTAATTTCGAAGCTTGCGCTACTCTATGGGTTAATTCTTGTTTTTGAAGTTGAATAAACTCCACTTCTTTCTCCATTTCGGTTTGCTTGCTTTTTAACACTTCGTTTTCGGAAGATAGGGCCTTAAACCGTTCCTGGAGTGAACTGATTTCTTCATCTTTTTGAACTAGTAGGGAGGCTAGGTCATTGATTCGCTGATTTAGGTCAGCAATTTCTCGTGAACTTCGTTGTACATTAGATTTTCTTTCTTGAATTAATTGATCTTGGAGAAAGCGTAGTTCGGTGACATTGGCCCCAAGTTTTTCCAATTCCTGGATTCGAAGTTGTAGCTGAACTTCTACAGAATCTAATCGATCACTTAGCGCCTCATTTTCGGTAGTTAGCTCTGATATTTGCTCCTTTAGCTTGGACTTATCTAAGTAGTCTAAAAATAATTTGGCTCCACTGATGACTACCAAGAGAAGCAAAACCACTAGAATTAGGTTTTTTCCTTGTTCGCTTTTTGGTTTGGTTTGGATTTTTTCAGATGGGACCACGGGATAAGAAAGGTTTGTAGTTTGTTGCCCAACTAAGAATGCTGCAAATTAATTTGCTTCCATAGTGGGTCATAACAGCTTTCCCTTTCTTTATCAATATCTTTGCCAATTCTTACTATGTAGAAATAAAGTTTGTTCCGGAGCCAATTCCAAAAATGCTGCTGCTGGGTATAAATAGCTTCCCACCTTTTAGTTTGGATCAATAAGCTAACTTCAAATTGGTTTTTGGACCGGGATAGGATAAAAAAGCAACCCCAAAATCAAAAAAATCAAGCGTAAGTGGGATGCGGGTAGCTGATTGGATTGCTTTCCAACAAGTTTCCATCTCTTGGCAAGTGTGGATCCCGTTGAAGAAAAGGATTCCATGAGGTTGCATTCGTGTTAAAAGGGAGGAGAGTACATCCCCCAAGAAAGATTTCGGAAATTGAGGATGAATGAGTACAAAATCAAGTAGCTCTTCAGGTGGAATAGGCTTTGAAAACTCATTTTTTTGCATGATAAGCCTAGATTCGGAAAGGTGATGAAATTCTCCATTCGTAATTTGCTCCAATAGTTTGGTTGCCATCTGATTGTCAATTCCAAGTTTCCCTACCTGATTTGCGGGGGTTAATTGGCAAAAATAAGGGATCAGGATGTTTACCTTAGTGTTCTTATCTAGAAGTCTTTCTTTTTTTATTAGGTCAAGAGCACCTTGGTAAACAGAAAAAATGAAAGGGGATTGCAGACTATACCTATCCACTTTAAGCAGCCAATGCTTTAGGTAGCTTATGGCAGTAAACAATGGATTTTTAGACATTAATTTTGAAAAAGTGAGGAAATGAGCTGGAATTCTGGAATTATTACCTCCAAAAATTTGCCGTTCATTAATTTTTCTAAGGTAAATGTCCCTTTCATTTTACCCATGCCTGATTTTAAATTGCATCCAGAAACATAGGTATGGTATTCTCCAGGCTCTAAGATAGGTTGCTGACCAACCACTCCTTCCCCTTCTACTATTTTACGGGTTTCTGTGGCATCAAAAATTTCCCAGCGCCTTCTCAAAAGTTGAACAGTTTGGATACTTTTATTTTCTATGCGTACCTTGTAGGTAAATACATAATGGTGCTGCTGTGGATTTGAAAAATCCGGTTGATAGGTAGTTTCAACACTCACGTGAATTCCTTGAGTAATCGCAGAGACCATGCTAAATCTGATTCAGCTACTAAGTTAGGATTTCTACTTTTCAAACCAACCCAATTTTTATGGATGTTGTCTTAGAACCTTCCTGGAAGAATGCTTTGGCGCCTTTTTTTCAAAGTGAAACTTTTAGTGAATTAACGAAGTTTGTCAGGAAGGAGTACCAAACTCACCAAATTTTTCCACCGGGTAAGCAGATTTTTTCTGCCTTTTGGCATTGTCCTTTACCATCGGTAAAGGTGGTGATTTTGGGGCAAGACCCCTACCATGGTGAAGGTCAAGCAAATGGACTTGCGTTTTCTGTTACCCCTGGCATTCCTTTCCCCCCAAGTTTGCTAAATATTTTCAAAGAATTGAAGACTGACCTGGGATTGCCTCTTCCACCCGATGGAGATTTGACCCGATGGGCAACACAAGGTGTGTTTTTATTGAATTCCACACTAACAGTACGTGCCAATGAAGCGGGATCCCATCAAAATCAAGGATGGGAGTACTTTACGGACGAAGTCATTCAAATCCTCAGTCGTGAGCGGGAAAAACTTGTTTTTGTATTGTGGGGAGCATTTGCACATAAAAAGGAAGTCCTTATTAATTCCGATAAGCACTGTATTTTGAAAGCACCCCATCCAAGCCCTCTAGCAGCGCATCGAGGATTTTGGGGCTGCAAGCATTTTTCCAAGGTCAATGACTACCTGGTATCGACTGGTCAAACTCCAATTTCCTGGTAAAAAAAGCAGCCCCACAAATTGCGGGGCCTTAAGTTTAGGAAATTCCTTTAAAGAATCTGTTCCAGCGAATTTTTGAAAACATGGATTCAAATTTATCCAAAGACAGCCAAAGGAACCAAGCTTTGCCCACTACATGGTCTTCGGGTACGAAACCCCAATAGCGAGAATCCAAGGAATCATGCCTATTGTCTCCCATCATGAAATAATAATTTTGCTGGAAGGTGTAGCGCTCCACCTTCTTTCCATCGATGAATAAGGACCCGTCTTTTACTTCTACCTGATCATGCCCTTCGTATTTTTCAATAGTAAATGCATATTTCAAAACATTTTCAGGGGTCATTTCAATAGTTTGATTTTCTCCTGGTACAAGTAAAGGCCCGTAATTGTCTCGATTCCAATTTAGTTGAGTGTCGTTTGGAAAAATTCCCGACTCTCCTTTTCCTTTGGGCTGTAAGGATTTTTTAACAGAAGTGATTACAGGAGAGGATTTTAATTTTTCAAGATTTGTTGCCGTGGTCCAAATCAGGTAACGGCTTCCATCAGGAGCAGCATAGAAGCTCTCCTGATTGATTCCATAGTCTTTCAAGAAGTCTACAGTGAGGCTTCTATTGGTGGTGATTTCGTAAGAATATTGCATCTCTTCTGGCTTAGGAGCTACTTGTTGGTTGATGAATAACTCCCCTTCGCGAACTTCTATTTCGTCTCCAGGAACTGCAACAGCACGTTTAATGTAATTGGTTTTAAGATCATTGGGGTATTCAAACTCTACTGGATAATTGAATACGACCACATCATTACGCTGCACTGTTGTAAACCCTGGTAGCCTAAAGTAGGGAAGTTGAATAGCATCCGTGTAAGAAGGGATTTCAGTGCCCCATATTTTTTGATGTGTCAAGGGAACTTGAAGTGGGGTTTTTGGAATCCGTGTTCCATAATGCATTTTACTGACAAATAAGAAGTCCCCAACTAGTAGGGTTTTTTCCATGGAAGCAGTAGGAATTGTAAATGGCTCAAGAAGTAGCCATCTGATTAATGAGGCAGCGACTACGGCAAACGCCAATGCATCAATCCACTCACGAAAGGCAGATTTTTTTGGTTTAGTTTTACTCATGGTTAGCTAGTGACTTAAAAAGATAAGTAATCATTCATCGAAAGTACTCCTTTTTTTCCCAAAATCCATTCGGCAACCTGGATGGCCCCTAGTGCAAATCCTTGTCTGCTATGTGCAGTGTGAATGATTTCTAGTGTATCAATTTCGGATATAAATCGAACATGGTGCGTACCAGGTGCGGGGTCTATTCGTTTGGAAGTAATGGGTAGGGAAGTAGCAGGTACTGGAAGGTCTCCTTGTAATTGCCAGTTTTTCAATTGCTGTAGATGCTTAAGAATCCCTTCGGCAAGCGTGATTGCAGTACCTGAAGGAGCATCTTTTTTTTCCGTATGATGGATTTCTTCAATTTCAGTTTGGTATCCTTGGGTCTCATGCATTAATTGGGCAAGAAACTCATTCACTTTGAAAAATATATTTACGCCGATGCTAAAATTGGAAGCATAAAAAAAGGTCCCATTTTTACGATGAGTTAACTCTTCGATTTCTTTCAAATTTGAAAGCCAGCCTGTAGTGCCTGAAAGGATAGGGATTTGGTGGTGAATAGCCCATTTAATATTATCTACTGCTGCTTCGGGTTGACTGAATTCAATGGCAACATCTACGGTTTTTGGATCAATCAAATCGCGTTCCTCTTGATTTTCCAAGTTGATTTTCCCAACGATTTGGTGTCCTCTGGTTTCTGCTAATTCTCCAATTAGCTTGCCCATTTTACCATAACCAAGTAGTGCAATATTCATTATTTGAAGCGTAGTGTAAGTGAAAGTCCTAAGGAATTTGAGGCAGAAACTGTGCCAAGATGAGGGGCCACTTGCAAGGCCAAATCATCCGAAATGTCAAAGCCAGATAGGTGTGCATCTACATTGGCATCCACCAGGTTGAGGGCATAAATGCCCAGGAGTAAGAGTAAAGTTAAATCTCTATTTTGCCTCCAATAATCCACATTTCTAACCAAAGAAGCGCGATTTAGGGAAGGAAATTGGTTTGGTTCTCCTTTATCCAAAGCAAACAGTGCCTCTCTAAAGTTTACATACCGACGGTTGTTGTATTGAACAAAATAGAGATCTGTTACTATTCCTGCGTACAATATCGGGACTTTCCATGTTTTCCCATTGTATACTTGCCCTGCGCCAGGAACTAGGGCAGAAAGTAATGTTGCTTTTTTTGGATCTTTCGAGATAATTGTATTCTGGACTTCAGTCACCCTTTGCTTTTTGGAACTTTTGGCAATAGAATCAGTTTGGCCAAAAGCAGTAGTTGTCCCATTTCCTATCCAACATGCGCCCAACAAAAAGACCCAAAAAAAGGTCTTGGTTAGGATCGAATAGCAAAGACGGGCAAGCACGATTAAATGATTTCTAGGATTTCTAGGATACGGTTGAGGTCGGTGGCAG
>JAURGC010000138.1 GCA_030833985.1 Algoriphagus sp.
CAAGGGCTTGCCCGTCTGTGGTTGTTAGATTTTTGCGGTCAAAGTACTGGTATTTCCATACCAATTGTAAAAAATCTTCTTTAAAGTCCATAAAAAAATAAGGTTAAAAAGTAACTGTAATCTAATCAAAACCCTTCAATAAAACAAGGGGTTCACTTTGATTAAGAGGCTATTAGAGACCGAAACTTAGCGATTTTACTTCAAATAGCGTTCAAGGAGTTTGCTCATTTCTTCTTGAAGTTTTTGGGCTTCTCTACGCGCTACTTTCGCAAAATCCTTTTCCTTGGAAGCATAGATGATGCCTCGGCTCGAGTTGACTAGTAGACCGCACTGGGAATTCATTCCAAAGCGAGCCACATCGGCTAAACTACCGCCTTGGGCGCCCACACCAGGCACCAAGAAGAAATGCTTGGGCACCTGTTTTCGCACCTCCCCAATGAGTTCGCCTCGGGTGGCACCCACCACATACATGAGATTTTCGGGGCTTCCCCATTCCTGACTTTTCTCCAATACGGTCTGGTAAAGTGCTTTGCCTGAAGTGTCTTGCAGGAGTTGAAAATCCAAGGATCCTAGGTTGGAAGTTAGCGCGAGAAGAATGACCCACTTGTCCTCAAATTCCAAAAAGGGAGTTACAGAGTCTTTGCCCATGTAGGGGGACACCGTGATGGAATCGAAGTTCATATTTTTAAAAAATGCTTCAGCGTAACGTGTGGCCGTATTGCCAATGTCGCCGCGCTTGGCATCCGCAATCGAAAAGATGTGCTTTGGAATCAATGCTTCCACCTTGGCGAGTGTTTCCCATCCTTTTGCCCCCTGGGCTTCAAAAAAAGCCGTGTTCGGCTTGTAGGCTACGGCAAAGTCTGCCGTTTCTTCAATAATCTGCCGACAGAAGGAGAAAATTGGGTCAGGCTCACCTTTTAGATGTGCAGGGAGTTTTTCCAAGTCAGGATCCAATCCTACACAGAGAAAGGAGGATTTTTGTTGGATTTGTGCAAAAAGTTCGGCTCTAGTCATAGGCGGGAGGAATCTGCGTAAAGGTAGAAATTTATTCTCTTTTCCACTTGATCCATGCCCCAGAGAGGGATACTGCGGCCGAAATCAGGAAAAAGAGCAAGCTAAATGCGACTGCTTCGGTCTCTTGGATTCCTGCATAGGAGTGGGCATAGACTACTACTAATTCTCGAGCTCCAACCCCTCCTATAGTCAAAGGCAATACTGCTACCAATGAAGAAAGGAGAAATACGGCCTGGTAGGCCAAGAATTTATCCTGCACTCCTAAAGCGAGCAATAAGCAGACCACGGCAGCCATCTGGGCAAGCTGGCCAACCAAGGACCAAAAAATTCCGCGCCAAAAGGAAGGGAGGAAGTTCGAAAAGAGGAATTTTTGAAGTAGCCAAAATCCAGGGACAAGCCCTATTGCTCCTACGCTTAACACCGCATCGCTTACCCAAGGCTCGCCGAACGGCAATGGAAGGTTAATCAGGAGTAGTATTCCAAAAAGTAATCCAAGGATGGCGATCAGTCCTCCTAAGCGATCCAGTAGACTGGCTTTAAGCAGCTCCTTGACTGGGGTTTTAAATTCTTTTTTTAGAAAGTATACTTTGTATCCGTCACCACCAATCCCTCCTGGGAGGAATAGGTTGTAGAACATGCCGATCAGGTAGAGGCGCCAGTTTTCCCAGAAGCTGAGGGAGACCTGAATGTTTTCAAAATAATGATTGAGCCGGATGGCGGTAGCAACCTTGCTTCCCACGAAGAGCACAATGGCAGGAATCAACCAGGCCCAACTGAGGGTTTTGGAGAGTTGGAGTAATTGGCCCGTATCGATTTTCTGAAAAACCAAGTACAAAGCCCCTCCCGTAAGGAGAATTTTTAGGGCAGTTTTTAATTGGTTTTTGAGAGGGAACATGGAATCCTTAGTTGGATGTTTGTACTACCTGTTCTCCAGTGTAGAGGGCCTTGACGCGGTAAGTTTTCTTTTCCTGGGATTCAAAATAGGTCCGCACGATTATCTCCGCAATGATTCCGGTAGTGATCAGTTGGATGCCCCCTAGGATCAGCATGAATCCAAGGATCAGGATGGGACGACCCCAGATGTCTTCCCCTAGAATTTTTAGAACCAAGAGGTATACATTGATGAAAGCTCCTAAGAGGAATGCAAGCAACCCAAGCCCACCAAACAAGTGGATGGGGCGCTGGAAATATTTTTGAAAAAATAGCATGAGAATCAAGTCGGCGATCACTTTGAAGGTGCGACTGAGTCCATATTTGGAAGTGCCATGAATTCTTGGATGATGCTTGACATCCACTTCGGTCATTTTTGCGCCCTCTTGCTTGGCAAGTACAGGGATAAAGCGGTGGAGTTCCCCATAGAGCCCCATGTTTTGTGCGATTTCGGCCTTGTACACCCGAAGCGTACAGCCATAGTCCTTGAGGTGGACGTTTGTGGAATTTCGAATGATCCAGTTGGCAATTTTGGAAGGGATTTTTCGAAGTACAAATCCATCTTTCCGGTTGGCTCTGCGCCCCGCCACCACATCCCATTCTTCGTCGATTGCTTTTTGGAGCATGCCTGGCAGGTCCGTGGGATCGTTTTGCAAATCCCCATCCATGGTGGCGATGTATTCCCCTGTGGCCTGATCTATGCCTGCAGCAAGCGCAGTGGTTTGCCCGTAGTTGCGGTTAAAAACTACCAGTTTGGTACGAGTATTCGCATATTTTTTTATCTCAGCCACGGTACGATCGGTGCTTCCATCCTCTACTAGAATTACTTCGTAGTCCATTCCTACGAGTGCGGCATAGGTCGCTTTTAGGAGGGGCTGAATGTTATCTTCTTCGTTATATACAGTGATGACGACAGATAAAAGAGGCTTGTTCATGGCAGGGAAAGATTCCTCAAAAGTACCTTTTTAACCGGATTTGGTCAAAAGGCTTCTTGTTTTTGAATAAAATCCCTCCAAAAATCCCGGCTACCTGCTGTATCTTTGGGGATGCGTGCTGCTCAACCTTCTGCCGTGATAGCCAATCCCTGGGTGCTGCTTCTCCTTTTTTGTGGGTTGGTGGGACCTTTTGCTCTAGATTTTCACCTGCACTACCCCGACGAAATCTATTACCGTGATGCTGCGGTCAAGATGCTGCAGACAGGGGATTACCTTACCACCTACTTGGGTTCCGGGGAGCTGCGCTTCAAGAAACCCATCCTAACCTACTGGGTGGTGCTTGCAGGATTCAAACTCTTTGGAATACATGCTTTTGGTTCACGGGTCTTTTTTTTGCTGGCAGGGGCTGCTACAGTGGGACTAACTTACCTTCTTGGAAAAACGGTATTTGGGGATCGAAGGATTGCAGGAACTGCAGCCTTGATTTCTGCCTCCAATCCCATTCTAATTTTTGCTGCTACGCGCTCCATTCCTGATGTGCTGTTGGTGCTCACGATTACAGGGGCTGCTTTAGGCTTTGTCGGGCTTCTCCGAGATGGGGAGCAGGCAATGAAAAAGTTCCTCTGGTTACTGTACCTAGGTTTGGCTTTAGCCTTTGAAGTAAAGGGACTTCCCGCTCTAGCTTTAGGAGTCATAGGCATCTTGTACCTTCGATTCAATCCCTGGCAGCCTGTTTCTTGGAAAAAACTACTGTATTTCCCTGCGCTGCTTCTAGCCTTAGGAATTGCCGTATCCTGGTTTGTGGCTATGTGGCAGCTGCATGGTCCTGCGTTTTTGGCTAGTTTTTTGGAGGATCAAGTGGGTACGCGGGTGACCTCTCGCCTTTGGTTAGTAATTCAAAATGGAACGGTGGCATCGCTGCTATTGGTAGGGATGTTTCTTCCTTGGGTGGCCTTGGCGATTCCCAAGGCAAAGATTACCCTAGTAAAAGCCTGGAAGGAAAACCCTCAATTTTTCACCTTTGCGCTATTATGGGGACTGGCCATTCTGGGTATGGGCGCGTTCACCAGCAAATTTTATGAGCGCTACCTGCTTCCTGTAGCACCAGTTTTAGCGCTGTGGCTTGCGTGGATACTCGTTCGCGGAGGCGGCTTGGAACGTGCCAAAGGGATGAAGGTAGCCGCTGTGTTCCTTCTTCTTTTGGACACGCTTGTGGTCGGGGTGAATACCTGGATCTTAGTTACTGGATCAAGTGGAGCGCTGGCGGTTGTCTATGTTGTTTTGGGGGTCTTTTTTCTCGGGTATGGTCTGAAGACATTGCTTCGCTCGTCGGTTCTGTCTCCAAAGCTGCTTTCACTTTCCATCTTGTTTTTATTCTTTCAGGTGACCAGCATAACACGATTGATTTCCTTGCCTCATCAAGGGGTTCAGGCAGCTGCGGTCGTAGAAGAAATGGGGGTGGCTGGGCCGATTGGCTTTGCGGGCAATTTGCATGATGGTTCAAAGATTCGGATGAGTTTAGGGACCACTTATAAGTTGATTGACTTATCCAGAGAGGGATGGAAGGAGGAAGCTAAAAACTATACCTATTTGATCTTGGAAGACCGCTTACTTGCTGAATGGGATACAGTAGGCTATGAAGTGCGGGTTGCTAGCATTCATTTGGATTCCAAGGCAATTCCTGATTTTCTGAGAGCAAGTAGTTTAGCAGAGCGGGATGAACTTCGGGAAAAGTGGGGAATACGTAATTTCTTGCTTCAAAAAAAATAAACCCGAAGGGGGTCCTTCGGGTTTGGGTTTCGATTAGCTATTTTTTTCTTTATGCTTTTTCAGCTGCCTACGTAAACCTTCTACCACCTCATCCGCTGCAGCTTCAAAGGAGTCGTCTTGGTGTTTGGCAAAAAACTGCTTTCCAGGCACGTTTAGTTTAATTTCTACGAGTTTATTCTGGTTTTTTTCATTTTTATCTAGTCTCAAAAACACCTCTCCATCCAAAATACTGCCGTAAAAGGTGTCCAATTTTTCGGTTTTTTTCTGAATAAAATTGATCAATTTCTGATCTGCGTCGAAATGAATGGAATGCATCTGTAGTTTCATTGCATTAGGGGTTAAAGGTTAAACATGGGATTACTTATGCTTTGGGATGTGCTTGTTCAAACACAGCCTTTAGTTTTTCCATAGAGTTGTGGGTATAAACTTGGGTAGCGGCGAGGTTGGCATGTCCTAGCAAATCCTTAACCGCATTCAAGTCTGCTCCTTTATTCAATAGGTGCGTTGCAAAGGTATGACGTAACAAGTGGGGGCTTCGTTTCGAATTTTGTGCAAAAAGATCGAGGTACTGCTTTACAATGCGGTAGATTAGCATAGAATAGGCCTTCTCTCCTTTATTACTTCGGATAAAGTATTCTTCCCCATTTACTAGGGAGTTGAAATGTGCCTCCACTATATTTTTGTAGTCTGCAATGTGGCTGATCAAAGACTTGGTGAGTGGGATGATTCTTTCCTTTTGTCTTTTTCCGAGTACTTTGACCTGTTCGTCAAAGAGTTGAATGTCTTTCCATTTCAAGGCAGTAAGTTCGGAAAGACGTACCCCAGTGAGGTAGAGAAATTCCAGCACCATCCGGTCCCGTTGTCCTTCAAAGGTAGACGCATAGACCTCTTCTTCTAAAACGGACTCGATGGTGGTTTCCTGCAAAAACTCCGGTAGTTTTTTTGGAGTTTTTAGCGACTTTAATTTGTAGGTGGGGTCCTTGAGAATGATTTTGGAGCGCATCAAAAACTTGTAGTAGGAGCGGAGGGTTGCCAACTTTCGATTGACGGTGGTCTGGGTCATGCCTTGTTCTACGAGGTCGATGATCCAAGCCCTTAAGTCTGGATGAGTGCATTGGGAAAGATCCTCAATGGAAAAGGAAAGTTGGACAAACTCCTGTGCTTGTTCCAAATCCTTACGGTAGGCAAGCACAGTATGCCCACTGCTTCTTTTTTCGTATTCGAGGTAGTTGATAAATGAATCAATCATGAAACCAATTTGCTACTTAATATAAGAAATCCATCGGACTTTTAAGGTGTTAATAGTCTTTTTTGCTACTCTAACTTTCTTGACCAGAATAGAAGACAAAAAAAAACACCAACTGAAAGTTGGTGTTTTATAACTATAGGCGGGGTTCGCTTACTTCATGAATTCATTTTGAAGCTTCTGCTTATACGCAGCCTTGATTACTTGATCTCTTCTCTTTACAGAAGGCTTAGTAAATGCCTGACGGGCTCTCAATTCACGAACCGCACCGGTTTTGTCAAACTTCTTCTTAAAACGCTTAAGCGCCTTATCGATAGATTCGTTTTCTTTAATATTGATTATGATCATAGCTGTACACCTCCTTTCGGATTGCAAATGTACAGGTTATCTTTTTAATTCCAAGGCAAAATCGAAAAAGAGAGAATTAAATGGTTACCGGCTAACGGGCCACAA
>JAURGC010000073.1 GCA_030833985.1 Algoriphagus sp.
ATGCAGCAAGTAAATCACTGGATACCGATCTTGACTAGTTTGGTAGGTGGATGGGGTGGTAACTGCTACTTTTAGTGTTTTTTGCATGGAAAGACTAAATACATCCAAGGTATCTACCTTCACTTGTGCAAAAAGCAGGGAAGGAAAAAATAAAAATGCAATAAATAGAAGTTTCATGATTACAACAGGTTTAGGTAAACAAAATTAAGCGAAATGAAAGCCAAGAAACTAAATTTTTACAAGAGGTTAGCATTCTATCAAAAATAAGGAATTATTTAAGCGATAGCTGGTTAGTATATTTCTCCTAAATTTTAGGAGAATTTGGAAAGTGATTCTAATAGGCTATTAGCTATGGAAAAATTATTTTTTCTTGAATTTACCAAGAAAATGAGAACTGAAGTTCATTTGGGTGAATGATCAGGTATTCCTGTATTGTTGCGCAACACAATCCTGGGTAATGGTATAGCACAAAAAAAAACCAACAAATATTTTGCTGGTTTTAGTTTAATTTAATTTTGAATAAGTCGGGGTGGCAGGATTCGAACCTACGACCTCCACATCCCAAATGTGGCGCGATACCGGGCTACGCTACACCCCGAACTTGAGCTAAAGAACTTTTTCCTTAGCGAGGTGCAAACATAGATAAAAATACTTTCTCAACTACCATCTATCCCCATGATTTCTTTTCAAGTTGAATTATCCCTAGGATTGGAAGAATTTCAATGTATTCTTGAAGATTCAGGATTATCGGTAAGAAGGCCGATGGAAAACCATCAACTTCTCCAGCGAATGCTTCTAGGATCAAATCTACTCATTACCGCCAGATCTGAGGGGCGATTAGTGGGTGTCCTTCGTGGACTGTCAGATTTCTGTTACCGAAGCTTTATCGCTGACTTGGCAGTATCTCGTTCCTATCAACGTAAAGGCATAGGCCGACAATTGATCCAAGTGGCCCGGAACCAAGCTCCTGAGGCACGTCTTTTCCTCTTTTCAGCCGAAGAGGCAGCGCCTTTTTATGAAAAATTAGGTTTTCATTTACACGAGCGATGCTATCAGTTGAAGGCCGGAGAAGGACTTCTTTAGCAATTCTCTTAACTTGCCTATGGAAAACCCTAAGAAGGACATCAATGCGAAGAAGGAAGGCGAAAATTTGAAGCAGTAAATTTCACTTTAGCCAATTGGGATAGTACACTTTTGTTGAAAGAGATTTAGATTAAGTGGTTTAAGATAAAATCCAATATATTTCACCAAATACGAGTTACGAACACATGAAAAAACACATTCTCCTGCTATTCCTATTCCTTTCAGGTCTAAGTTTGGCTCAAACTACCAAAGAGGTCCCTACAAGTGCCTTACCCAAGGGCGAAGTGGCCAAGACCAAGCAATCCGTCACCCTAGATGGAAAAGTGATTTCACTTTCAGCGGAGGCGGGTACGCTCCAATTGAAAGACGAGAACAACAAGCCCATAGCGCTTTATGGGTACACGGCTTATTTCAAAGATAACCCTGAGAAAAATCGACCTATCGTTTTTGCCTACAATGGGGGCCCAGGATCTTCTTCATATTGGTTGCATATGGGGATTATGGGACCAAAGCGTATTGTAGTGGATGATCCAAATTTCAATCCTGCTGCTCCTTACGAACTAACCAACAATGAATATTCTATCCTAGATATAGCCGATGTGGTCATGATGGATCCGGTAGGAACAGGCTTGAGCGTGCCAATTGGTGACTCTAAGGGAGCTGATTTCTGGGGTGTTGATCAAGATATCCGCAGCACCAGCTTGTTTATCATGCAGTTTTTAAAGGAACATGGCCGTCTCAATTCGCCCAAATACATTTTGGGGGAGAGCTACGGTACCTTCCGCAATGCTGGGGTGATGAATTATTTGTTGGACAAGGGGTATGCCTTGAATGGAGTGATTATGGTGTCTGCTGTATTTGACCTACGCACCTTGTTTTTTGCGCCTAATGAAGACTTACCTTACATCGTCTATTTGCCTACGGTAGCGGCGACCAGCTGGTATCACAACAAAGTAGCCAATAAGGGAACTGACTTACCCGCATTTGTCCAACAAGTACGTGAATTTGTAGAGAAAGAATATGCTCCAGCCTTGTTTAAAGGAAACCGAATTACTGCTGCAGAGAAGTCTTCTCTTGCCAAGAAATTGGAAGGATTGACAGGTATTGCAGCCAAGGTTTGGGAGCGAGCAGATCTCCGAATCACTCCAGGGGAATACTACCAAGAATTGCTCCGGGACGAGGGAATGACTGTAGGTCGATTAGATTCCCGTTACAAAGGGATCAATTTGGATCCGATGGCCATGTCTGCCTTTACCGATCCACAGAGTGATGCCATTTCACCAGCCTACACCATGGGTTTTTTGGATTACTACCACGGGAGTTTGGGTGTGAGCAAGGACTTAGCTTATGCCACTTCTGCGTATGCTAAGGAAGGGTTTAAGTGGGACTGGAAGCATCAAGGAAACAATTTCTGGGGTGCCGATGCAGCCGTCACCACCTTGCCTGACATGGCGGAAGCCTTGAGCAAGGATCCACATGTGGAGGTTTTGATTATGAATGGTTACTACGACTTGGCTACTGTTTTCCACGGCGTGGAGCATTCTATTGCTCATATGGGATTACCAGGTTCGGCTACCGATCGAATTAAAATGACGTACTATGAGGCAGGTCACATGATGTACACACACTTGCCATCAGCAGCGCAATTCCGCCAAGATCTGAAGTCCTTTATTCAGAGTACGCTCAAGAAGTGAAATTTAATTTAAAGGCATAAAAAAAGGAGATCCAACTGGATCTCCTTTTTGTTTTTTGAAGTGGAGGGTGATTACATCATGCCACCCATTCCGCCGCCACCCATTGGAGGCATGGCAGGAGCGTCTTCCTTCACATCTGCTACCACACACTCGGTAGTCAAAAGCAGGGCTGCAATAGAAGCTGCATTTTCCAAAGCCAAACGTGTTACCTTGGTAGGGTCAATTACACCTACTTTGAAAAGGTCTTCGTATTTGTCCGTTCTAGCATTGTAACCGTAGTTCCCTTTGTTGTCACGGATCTTGTTTACGACCACTGAAGGTTCACCACCCGCATTGCTTACGATGGTTCTCAATGGAGATTCGATCGCGATACGTACAATGTTGATACCTGTATCTTGGTCTTCGTTTTCACCTTTCAAATTTTCAAGAGCTGAAGCAGCACGAACAAGTGCCACACCACCACCTACAACCACACCTTCTTGTACAGCGGCTCTAGTGGCGTGCAAAGCATCGTCTACACGGTCTTTTTTCTCTTTCATTTCTACTTCTGTAGCAGCTCCAATGTACAAGATTGCTACACCACCAGAAAGCTTAGCTAGACGCTCTTGCAATTTCTCCCGGTCATAATCAGAAGTAGTTTTATCTATTTGTGCTTTAATTTCGGCAATTCTACCTTTGATTGCACCAGCATCACCTGCCCCATTCACCACAGTGGTGTTGTCTTTGTCGATGTTGATTTTTTCAGCTCTTCCAAGCATTTCTGGAGTCGCATTTTCTAGTTTGAAACCTCTTTCCTCAGAGATTACAGTACCACCAGTCAAGATTGCGATATCTTCCAACATAGCTTTTCTTCGGTCACCAAAACCAGGAGCTTTCACAGCGGCTACTTTCAAGGCGCCTCTGATCTTGTTGACTACAAGTGTAGCAAGTGCTTCACCGTCCACATCTTCTGCGATGATCAATAAAGGCTTACCGGACTGAGCTACTGGCTCAAGTACAGGAAGTAATTCCTTCATGGAAGAAATTTTCTTATCGTAGATTAGGATGTAAGGATGTTCTAATTCTACTTCCATTTTCTCTGTATTGGTCACGAAGTAAGGAGAGAGGTAGCCTCTGTCAAACTGCATTCCTTCTACTGTCTTCACTTCTGTTTCGGTACCTTTTGCTTCCTCTACTGTGATGACACCGTCCTTACCTACTTTGTCCATCGCATTGGCGATCATTTGACCGATTTCTTCGTCGTTGTTGGCAGATACTGTTGCTACCTGCGCAATTTCTTTAGAAGTAGAAATAGGTTTTGAGTTGGCCTTTAATTCAGCTACTACAGCAGCTACCGCCTTGTCAATACCACGCTTCAGGTCCATTGGGTTAGCACCTGCAGCTACGTTTTTGATCCCTACACCGAAAATTGCTTGTGTCAATACAGTAGCAGTAGTGGTTCCATCACCTGCTTGGTCGGCAGTCTTGGAAGCAACTTCCTTTACCAATTGTGCGCCCATATTTTCGATAGGCTCGTTAAGTTCGATTTCTTTCGCTACCGATACACCGTCTTTGGTGATAGTAGGAGCACCAAATTTTTTGTCAAGGATGACATTTCTTCCCTTTGGGCCTAGGGTTACTTTTACTGCGTCGGCAAGTGCGTCAACGCCTTTTTTCAGACGATCTCTTGCGTCTGTATCGAAAAATAGTTCTTTAGCCATTTTTGGTTAAATTTTCAGTTTGTGATTAATTAATTACAGGATTGCGAAAATATCGGACTCTCTCATGATTAGGTAATCATTGCCATCGACGCTCAACTCTGTGCCAGAATATTTTCCGTACAACACAGTGTCTCCGACTTTTACAGTCAATGGTTCATCCTTTTTGCCGTTACCTATAGCGATGACGGTTCCTTTTTGAGGCTTTTCTTTTGCAGTGTCCGGAATGTAAAGACCGGAAGCAGTTTTTTCTTCTGCAGCAGCTGGCTGAACCAGTACGCGGTCTGCAAGAGGTTTGATGTTCACTTTTGACATAGAAATTAAATGTTAAGGGTTATAGTAAACTTACGTGCACCCACCTGCACTTCTTGTGCCAAGGTTGGAACTTGAAGGAATGCTGACAAATCGACGCTATTTCACAGATTTCTGTCGAAATAAATACCTAGTTCACTTGTATAAATCTGCCAAAATTTCGCATCACATTCACTTTCTGTCAATAGGGAGGCAGACAGTAAGCCACTGCTCAAAATAAAAAAGGAGCCTTATTAGTATGTAAGGCTCCTTGATTTCAGAGATCTGAATGTATCAATTGGACGTTGTTGTATCTGGTGTTGGGGAAGATTCGGTAGTTGGTAGTGGGTTCTGGGTATCTCCGAATGCAGGTGCTACCACTTGCTCTTTAGCAGATTCAATATTTGGAGATGAAAATTGGTTGGGTTGGCTGCTTGTATAAAAAACAGAAGATGCCAAGGCTAGCGCTAAAATAGATACCGCTAAAATCCATGTCGCCTTTTCCAAAACATTTCCCGTACGTGTCACACCCATAATTTGAGAAGCGCTACCGCCAAAAGCTGCACCTGCTCCACCTTTTGAGTTTTGGCCTAAAATCACTAGGATAAGTAATACGGCTAGCACCAAAATGACACTGATTAATAAAGTGAACATAAGATTTTGTTTATTCTTTTGATTTTTCAATTAAGTCCGCAAAGTAAGCCCTTTTCTCGGGAAACTTCAAAGCTAGCTTCTCATAAATTTCAATAGCCATCGCTTTTTTACTTTGTTGCAATAAGATTTTTGCAAAAGTTTCAGATAACAACTCGTCATTTAATATGGTACTTGAATCCGCTAAATTCTGAGTGTTTTGGTTAGCCTCTATTTCCTTTATGGCTGCCAGCTTAATTTCTTTTTTGCTAAAAGCTTTAATTAGATTGATTTGTTCCTGCTTCTTTGAATCAAGAATCTCTTTTTTATCTTTTCGCCGGATACTTTCAATCAAGTCGTCTTTTGGGGCCTTTCTCTTTTTTGGTTTTGCTTTTGTACTTGACTCATTAACTAGGCCTCCTGTTACTATTTCCTTTGAAGCAGGAGCTTGATTTTTTCCAGAACTAACAGATTTTTTAGTTTTTGTCAACCACTGTTTAAGCCAAACCCGATTGGCACTCGTGATCGCAGCAAAAGAGAGGGAAGGAGAATCTTCTTGGTTTTTGAGTTCGTAGCGCGCTGCGAGTGCGTGAGAAACAAAAAAAAACGGAAAGTTTTTTTGAACTTTATTTAAAAGCAAGTAATCCTCTTTTTCAAGTTGATCCGCTTTTTGTAGGAGTTCTATGAATTGACTTGCGTTCACAGCAGTTGATTTGAAGTTAAATATACAGAAATTACCAGTTGGCAACAGTTGCCGTAAATATATCTTGAATGATTGTTTCAAAAATATCTTCAACCAGTTGGCTTTCTACATCCAATAAGGTGACTGTACGGGGATCGTAATCTTGAAAAAAAGTAAACGTTTGTTTTTTATTTTCTTCTTCATTGCTCAAGTTGAGGTAGTCAACTTCTACAGAGATGGTTAATCGCATTTGCCCTGCTCTGTCTGGTAAGTTGGGGTCTCCGGAAGAGACCACTGCTTGTGGAGATAGCGAATACCGAACAATGGAACCGGAAAATTGTAAATCTCCATTGTTTCTCACCAATTCCAATTGGGTATTTCTCTGGTAATACTCTTTAAGTGTTTCGGTAAATCGCTGCTCCATATTTGCAGGTCCTCCTCCTGAATCGTTAAAAAAATTTTCAACAGAAAATGTCTTTACTAATTCGTAATTGATATTGGTCCCAGTGAAACTGTATTTCACAGAGCATCCTGAACAGAGGAAAGAGAGCAGTAAAATCAGAAGCCTTAATCTATTCAATATCATATTGTTTGATTTTTCTATAGAGTGTTCTCTCGGATATTCCAAGATCACTGGCTGCATACTTTCTTTTATTATTGTGCTTTCGGAGTGCCTTTAGAATCATCTCTTTTTCTTTGCGCTCCAAGGATAGGGAATTGTCATCCTCTTCGTGAAGTATGTCCTCGATTACCTCTTCTTCGTATTCATCTTCCAAAACAGAATCCTTAGTTTTGGACTCCAACATCAAAGGCATGGTGAAGTGAGGTTGAATTTCAGGATTTTCCTCAGGAAGGACACTCGACTCTAAATCTTCGAATAAGCCTTGGTGCTTTTGGATTAAGGACGAATTGATACCTCCACTTTGGTAAGATTCTAAAATTAGTTTTTTTAATTCATTCATGTCCTTTTTCATGTCAAAAAGGACTTTATATAAAATATCTCTTTCTGAAAAATCCATGGATTCTGCTCCTCCAGACTTAAATGCCATGGGTAATCGAGTACTTGCTTCTGGTAAATAACGAGATAAGGTGCGGGCATCTACTTCTCGTTGTTCTTCCAATAGGGATACCTGTTCAGCAATGTTCTTCAATTGCCTAATGTTTCCAGGAAAAGGATACCTAAGAAGGACTTCTTGTGCAGCTGCATCTAGGGTGATGGGTCTGACATGGTATTTTTCCGAAAAATCGCCTGTAAATTTTCGAAAAAGTAGGACCATGTCCTCTCCGCGCTCACGCAAAGGAGGAACAAAAATGGGAACAGTATTCAAGCGATAGTACAAGTCTTCTCTAAATTTCCCTTTTTCTACTGCCTTAATGAGATTGACATTGGTAGCTGTAATTACACGTACATTGGTTTTTTGAACCTTGGAAGATCCTACTTTGATGAATTCTCCATTTTCTAAAACACGAAGGAGTCGTGCTTGGGTACCTAAGGGCATTTCTCCAATTTCATCCAAGAAAATCGAACCTCCGTCTGTCACTTCAAAATATCCTTTTCTAGCTTCATGAGCTCCAGTAAAGGACCCTTTTTCGTGACCAAACAATTCGGAGTCAATCGTGCCTTCAGGGATAGCCCCACAGTTAATGGCGATGAATTTGCCATGCTTTCGCAAGGACAAAGTATGGATGATCTTTGAAAAACTTTCTTTTCCACTCCCGCTTTCTCCAGTAATGAGCACAGTCATTTCCGTAGGCGCTGCTTGCATTGCTACTTGAATGGCATGATTGAGCAAAGGACTATGTCCTATGATTCCAAAACGTTGCTTTACACTTTGAATTTCGGATGCAGTAATCATATCGACAAAGGATTTATTTCCACTACTTCACCAAAAAGTGTCGCTGGAGAACATTCCGTAATTTTTACCCGTACAAAATCCCCAAGCTTTAATCCTTCCCCAGAAACAATCACTACTTTATTTGCTGAATTCCGCCCTTTCAGTTCTGAACTAGATTTTTTTGAGGTGCCATCAATTAGTATGATTTGTTCTTTGCCAAGATCCAAACGATTACGATCGTGGGCAATCTGACTTTGTTTATTGATGATTTCAGCTAGCCTTCTTTTCTTCGTTTCTAAAGGGATATCGTCCGCGTATTTTTTTGCAGCAAGGGTGCCTGGACGCTCGGAATAGTAAAACATGTAGGAAAAGTCGTATTTCACCAACTCCATCAAACTCAAAGTGTCTTGGTGTTCTTCTTCGGTTTCCGAGCAAAAGCCAGCAATCATATCCGAAGAAATCCCGCATTCTTCACCCAAGATTTCTCGTATGGCACGCACCCTATCTAGGTACCAGGCTCGATCGTAAGTTCGATTCATGAGTTCGAGTATTCTGGAGTTACCCGATTGGACGGGAAGGTGAATGTATTTGCAGATGTTGTCGTATTTCTTGATTGTATGTAGCACTTCGTCTGTGATGTCCTTTGGATGAGAGGTCGAAAAACGAACCCGCAACAAGGGATTTACCTGAGCAACTTGCTCCAAAAGGTTCGCAAAAGTGACGACCTTAGTTACCTCTTCCTCTTTTTTATTTAGTCGTGCTTTGTTATTTTCTTCTGGTGACCATTTGTAAGAATCCACATTTTGTCCCAATAAGGTAACTTCTTTGTATCCTTTGGTCCATAGGTCTTTTGCTTCGGCAAGGATGGATTCTGGATCGCGACTTCGTTCTCTACCTCGGGTAAAGGGCACTACACAGAAAGAACACATGTTGTCACATCCGCGCATGATGGAAATAAAGGCCGAAACCCCATTTGAGTTAAGTCGAACAGGGGAGATGTCTCCATAGGTTTCCTCTCGAGACAAAAACGTATTGATTGCCTTGAGCCCATCCTCTGCAGTTGCCACCAAGTTAGGCAGATCTCGATAAGCATCGGGTCCAACAACTAGGTCAACAATTTTTTCTTCCTCTAGCAGTTTTTCTTTAAGACGTTCTGCCATGCAACCTAGAATTCCTACCGTCATGGCTGGTTTATTTCGCTTTAGCCCGTTGAAGTGGGTCAGACGATTGCGTACAGTTTGCTCGGCTTTTTCTCGTATAGAGCAGGTGTTCAGAAAAATGACATCAGCTTTTTTTACATCTGAGGTGGTGTCGTATCCATTTTCCTTCATGATAGAAGCGACAATTTCTGAGTCTGAAAAATTCATTTGACACCCGTAACTTTCGATGTATACCTTTTTTTCTTTACCGGTGCTTAGATCTTCGGTAGTCTTGAAATCAGATGCCTGTGCTTCTTCAGGGGATAAAATGTCAATATCTTTGATCAGATCCATGGAGTTGTATCTAGTTGCAATCGAAAATTCAAATTTTGAGGGTTTCATTAATTACAACTCAACAAGAGTGTAATTGCTTACAAATTTATGAAAATACAGACAAAATGGCAGTATTATTATTTCTTTTGGGTTGGAATTTTTAAAAATGGAATAGACAACTGTTCGCTACCACTCCCACTTTCCTCACCTTCAAAAAAGTTGGAGACTCCTAGCCCTAGGAGTCGAACGGATTTGGCTAGTGAGTCTTGGTGAAGCAGTTCAATGGAAGTTTGCCAAATCTGCGCTTCATTCGGAAATCGCTCCCATGTCTTACTTCTGGTTTGCAATGAAAAGTCATTGTATTTGATTTTCAGAGTAAGGGTACGGCCTTGAATCCCTGCTTTTTTTAATCTGCGAAGGAGTTCCTGGTAGATCAATCCCAATTGCTGTTCCAAATCATGTGCTAGGAATAGGTCTTTCTCAAACGTGTTTTCTGCACTTAACGATTTTCGTTCTCGATTTGCTTGTACTGGGGACAGATGAATTCCACGGACTATATGGAAATAGTGTTCACCAGATTTCCCAAACTTTTTAACAAGGTATTGTAATGAATATTCCTTCAAGTCTTTTCCGCAATGAATGCCGACTTGCCTCATTTTTTCAGCAGTCACTTTCCCAATACCAAAGAATTTTCCAATGGGTAGTTTTTCAAGAAATGTCTCTGCTTCTTCAGGAAGAATCACAGCCTGTCCATTGGGCTTGTTGAGATCGGAGGCAATCTTCGCTAAAAATTTGTTGTAGGAAATACCAGCAGAGGCATTTAAACTTGTTTTTGCCCTGATTTTTTCTCGGATTTGACTGGCAATAAGTACAGCCGAATTTATGTGTAATTTGTTTTCCGTGACATCTAAAAAAGCTTCATCCAAGGAAAGTGGCTCCACCAAATCCGTGTATTCAAAAAAAATCTCTCGGATTTGTCTGGAAATTTCTTTGTAACGGTCAAATCTCGGTTTGGCAAAAATAAGATTGGGGCATTTTCTTGCCGCTAAAGCAGAGGACATAGCAGAATGAATTCCAAATTTCCGTGCTTCATAGCTGGCAGCGGCTACTACACCTCGATTTTCATTTCCACCTACCACCAACGGCTTCTCCCTCCATTCGGGATGGTCCAGCTGCTCTACAGAAGCATAGAATGCGTCCATGTCCAAGTGGATTATTTTCCGGATTGGGAAATCAAATAAACTTTTTTCCATAGAAGTAGCCTGTTGTACCCGATAGGAATTGAGTTTTGGAAAGGGATTTTCTTTTTACTGTGCTAAACTACTATTTTTTGAAAATGAAATGGGGGTGATGTGGATTTGTTGAAATCATCCTTTTGCGGAATTTGAATAAAAAGAACCAGGATCGTCTGAAATGTTTTATTTTCCCAAAAGAATTAAAACGTAGCAAAAAGTAGAAACAAAATGGCTTGTATTTTAGAGGTTAATGGTATTACTCCTGAGTTAGGAGAAAACTGCTGGCTAGCACCGAATGCCACCCTGGTGGGTGATGTGAAGTTGGGAAAAAACTGTACGGTTTGGTTCAATGCGGTCATCCGTGGCGATGTCAATGAAATCCGGATTGGTGACGATACCAATATTCAAGATGGAGCAGTCATCCATTGCACCTACAAGCAAGCTGGAACCTACCTAGGGAATCAGGTTTCGATTGCGCACAATGCCATCGTTCATGGATGTACTATCCATGACCGGGTACTAGTAGGAATGGGTGCAATTGTCATGGATGGAGCCGTTGTTTATTCTGATTCGATCATTGCTGCGGGTGCAGTGGTACTTGCTGGAACAGTCGTGGAGGCGGGGTCTATCTATGCGGGTATGCCCGCAAAAAAAGTCAAGGATATAGGAGAAAACATGCGGGAAGTCATTTTGCGGACAGCCAAAAACTACCCTATGTATGCAACCTGGTTTGAAAAGGGAGGGTAATTTTTGTTGACTATCCACGGTTTCTGTTCGATCCCCATCTCATCAAAAGCCAAACCCAATTTTTGGATAAGGACTTAATATTCGAACTCTCGAATGCTTTTGAACCCAAAAAACCAGAATTCTGGGTTTCCTATTGGAGTATCAAAACATTTACTGCATCCAGCTACTCGGATTTTTGCGCCATTCACTAAGAGAAGCTAGGGTGGAATGATCGATATAGTTTTGCTTTACGGCTTCAGGAAGTAAGGCGTCGTAATTGCTCAAGCAAACCAATTGCACCCCGGAATCACTGAAATTTTTATCTGCTACATCAAAACCATAGCTAAAGATGGCCACCATCCCTAATACGTCAAAACCAGCATGTCTTAAGTCTTCGACGGCTTTGAGGGAACTTCCACCTGTAGAGATGAGATCTTCTACAACGACTACCTTTTGGTGGGGAACTACCTTACCTTCAATTGTATTTTCCATGCCATGGCCTTTGGGCTTCGACCGAACATATAGAAAGGGGAGATCTAGATCATTGGCAAGTAGTGCTCCCTGTGGGATTCCCGCAGTGGCTACACCTGCAATAGCCTCAGCAGTAGGAAAAAAATGCTGCACAGCCTGAGTTAGGTTATTTTTAATCATCTTTCTTACCTCAGGAAAAGAGAGGGAAATCCTATTATCGCAGTAGATGGGTGATTTCCAACCTGATGCCCAGGTAAAGGGCTTTTCAGGTTGTAGTCGAATGGCTTGAATTTGAAGGAGTTGCTGGGCTATTTCAGCAGCAATTGAAGGGTTTAAGAGTTCCATAATCCAAAAATAAGCAATCCCAATCTTTACCAAGGAAGGATTGGGCATTTTCTATGGAAATATTTTGAATTAGGAGGATTTGTAATCCGTGAATTAGTCAAATTGGAATGAGTATCCTGTGGGTGCTCATCCACAATATAAAAAGGCCTATACCTCGCGGATAGATTTCTGCCTCTAAAGAATGTATCAGAGTATTGGAAAGGATAATTCTTTCTGGAGTAAACCAAAGAAATCGATGGGTCCTGAGCTTAATTATTCTTAGATGATAATTCCGAATTTTTATGCATTTTTGAGGCTTACACCCTTTAGTCTTTTGTAGTCAGATGAAGATATTTGTGAACGACAAGCCGTTGGAACTAATTTCCTTCGAGGAACTTGACTCGTCCAAGACCTATGAACATAGTTACCTACAGGTGGAAGAGATTCCTGAAGAGGTGGAATGGGAGGGTGATGTTATTTTTTTTGAACCAAGTCATGATCTTGTGATTCGATTGCTTTACCTCATGCGTACTCGAAAAATGAAGCAGTTGGATTCCATTACTTTAGTTACTTCTTCAAAAGGAGAGTTGAAAAAATTTGTAAAAAGCAGATTTTTAATTGTAAAAGCTGCGGGTGGAGTAGTAACTAAAAAACAACAGGTATTACTTATTCATCGACTTGGAAAATGGGACTTCCCGAAAGGGAAATTTGATAAAGGGGAGACACCAGAACAATGTGCAAAACGAGAAGTCGAAGAGGAGTGTAACATCCGGGTTCGAGTGGGCGATCACAT
>JAURGC010000140.1 GCA_030833985.1 Algoriphagus sp.
CTGCCTGCTGCTGTAATTACAAGGATGATAAGTGCTATTCCTAACATAGAAACCAGTGGCAATAGCTTCTCAATCCATCCAGATTTTTTACCTAAAAACTGATGAACAAGCAACCCTGCACCTACTGGCAACAAAATGATTTGTAGAATATCCCACATCATCTTCAATAAATCAATTTCAATAAATTGACCAGCTAAAAGCTTCATTAATAAAGGGGTGATAAAAGGAGCTAAGAGTGTGCTAATGGAGGTCAAAGTAACTGAAAGTGCCACATTTGCCTTTGCCAAAAAAGCCATAACATTAGAGGCTGTTCCACTTGGTGAACACCCTACCAATATCAAACCAGCAGCCACTTCAGGGCTAAGTCCACTAACACTTGCTAGGCAAAATCCCAAAATTGGCATAATAGTAAATTGTGACAATACACCAACTGCAACTGATTTTGGACTTTTTGCCACAGCAGCAAAATCTTTCCAACTTAGGGTAGCCCCCATTCCAAACATAATCATTTGTATTAGAGGGTTGATAAGCTGCGTCATTTTAAACCCTTTTATTTCCTGAAAATATTGAGGGAAAAACATACCCAAGGCCACTACACCAAAGATCACAACTGGAAATGAAAATCCTTTAAGATGTTCATTCCCCTTAAAATACAAGCCAAGAAAAATAAAAAACCCTATGGAAATCAACCCGGTACTTACTAGATCATTTTTAGGAATTGTGTAAAGCAAACCCAAAAGAATAAGGCAAGCGAGGTAAAGGAAATTTTTAGGGTTTACTTTCATTGGATTTTTAGGAATTGTTTGCGTGAAACCAAATAAAAAAAATCATTCTACCCTATGATAGGGTAGAATGATTTTTTCACTTAACTATATATACGATCGTGTGATCTTTTTTCATTCCATTGATCGGTCGGAGCGAAATAACTTGAATCTGACTTATGTAAGTGGGCTTTTACTACTTCCTCGTTGATTTCAATCCCCAATCCTGGAGCAGTAAGTGGAACAGGTGCATACCCTTTTTGAATCATTTTTTCTCCATCTACTCGACTAAACATGGATTCCCACCATGGTAGGTCTACGGAATGATGCTCGAGTGAAAGGAAGTTTTGAGTAGCAGCAGCGCAATGCACGCTAGCCATAAAAGATACCGGAGTTCCTGCTTGGTGCAAGGCCATAGCTATTCCTTTTTCCTCGGCATAATCTCCTATTCGCTTTGTTTCCAAAAGACCACCTGAAGAAGCCAAGTCAGGATGAATTATATCCACTGCATGCTCATCTATCAAGGGTTTGAAGTAATTCAGTAGGTAAATATCCTCTCCTGTAGTAGTGGGAGTTTCTAGTGCTTCTGTGATCGTTTTATGTTGTTGGGTCATCTGCCAAGGCACCATATCTTCGAGCCAGGCTAATCGGTAAGGATCCAAGGCTTTTCCTAATCGGATACAATTATTCAAATCAAAATGTCCATAGTGATCCGTAGACATTGGAATATCATACCCAACCATCTCTCTGATAGTATATACGATCTTGGCAAGTTCATCCAAGCCTTTTTCAGTGATTTGTATTCCAGTAAACGGATGTGCTGTATTGGCGTAAGACATGTAGCCGCCTGACCATTGCGATCTGTTTTCCTTCAAAATTTCAGGGTTAACTATACAGCCGGGAATATCTATAATCTCTCCGATAGACACATCCATTTTTAGCCAAGTATATCCTTGATCCTGAATACGATACCGTATTTTTTCTTTTTGATCTGCCGCATCTTTCCCTTCTGGTGTATCCGCATACAGACGCACAGAATCTCGATAGCGTCCACCTAACAGCTGCCAAGCAGGCACATTGTATGCTTTGCCACAAAGATCCCAAAGCGCCATTTCCACTCCGCACACTCCACCTGCCTGTCTAGATTGGCCACCAAATTGACGGATGATTTTGAAGATTTTTTCTACGTTACATGGATTTTCTCCAAGAATTCTACTTTTCAGCATCAATGCATAACGGGGGTCAGCACCATCTCTAACTTCGCCCCAGCCTACAATCCCTTGATTGGTATCAATTCTAAGGATTGCTGTCCCTCCCATTACTGCGGTATGTGCATATCTTAAGTCTGTGATTTTCAAATCAGAAGGGGCAGAAGTTCTATTTACATTACGAGTAGTTTCGGCAAGCGAATCTTCGATGCTTAATCCTGTAAGTGCTGTAAGACTAAATCCACCAAGTGCTGTCTTCTTCAAAAAATCCCTTCTATTAGTTGCAGTAGAAGGATTATCTATTTCTTCCTGTCGTCGCTGAGCATAATTCAACTCAAAGGCTTTATGCTCAGTTATTAATTTTTGTAAGGTATTTTTCATGGGTTATTGCTTGTGGGTATGAGTTACCAGTTTCTTTCCTTGAAATACCTATCAAGTTCAGTTTTATTCATAGGTAATTTTCCTGGAAAATTCTCCAACCAATTGAGAAAATCCTTTTTGATTTCTTCTGTCCATTCCGAATCAATTTGACCAGCTAAGTATTTTTTCTCTCGTAGTCTCTGATGGCCAAATTGATCCCGCAGTCCTGTTACCTCTGAAGTTAGGACAAGATCTTCGACAAGATGAGACGGAATAAATAAAACCCCATACTTTTTTGCTAAAACCACATCCCCTGGGAGAACAGTCGCTCGCCCAATTCGAATGGGAGCATTAATGGAGGTAAGCATCATTTCCCTGATATAGGAAGGATCTTGGCCTTTAATCCAAGCATTAAAGCCTTGTATTTCAGAAAGGCCTTCTAAATCTCTAACCGAACCATAGAAAATAACCCCTCTCCTAGACCTAGAATAAATGGAATTGCCCAGATTATCACCTATCAATGTGCCATCCGCCATTTTTCCATAGCTATCTGCGACGTAGACATCGCCATTAACCAAGACATCGATTGGCCAGGAATTTGTTCCTCCTTTAGGTGATCTTCCTTCCTTCTCCACTCCTGTAGTTTTTACATGTTTTTCAAAATCAGGTCTAGAGGGCATGTATTGAGCAGTTACCACCCTTCCTGTCATCACAGAATCGGGCCATATGATTTGCCAATCCCCTTCGTATTGATTGTTATACCCTTTATTCCGAAGTACACCCCATGCTTCTTCAATAGAAATATTCTTGAGTCTTTCCAACAAAGCATCAGAAACCTTAGGTCTCCCATCAGGAAACCGTTCTCCTGTCCATTCAGCAGTAAGCAAGCGGATTTGCTCCGAAGTGGAACCTACTTGCTGGGCAGAGAGTGGCTGAAATAGACCTCCCCACCCAATTAAAGAAAGTATTAGGATTTTTAAAGGTGTTTTTAATTGGACTGCCATTATTTTTCAAATTGTTTGTTATTCAAAAAAAGGAACTCCTACTTGGGCATATTTTTTCATCCCTTCTTCGTTGATTTCTACACCTATTCCAGGTTTTTCCGAAAGAGTAATAAAACTATTCTGCGTTCGTGGGCCATCATAAGTCACGATATCTTGCCAAAGGGGGTCTGTATCCATATAAATTTGCCATTCCATGATTTGAAAATTAGGAACAGAGGCACAGACATGGCAAGCAGCCATTGCACCAAGGAAGGAGGCTACCATGTGCGGAGAGAACGGTACATAATACAAGTTAGCAAGATTGGCAATTCGCTGTGCCTCCCCCAATCCACCTGCCTTCTGGATATCTGGCATAATGATATCCACAGCATTTTCTGAAAGTAGTCGGGTAAACCCATAGGCAAGATAAATATTTTCACCTGCACAGATGGGAGTTGAGGTCTCTTGGGAAATCTTTTTGTAGACCTCCAGATTGTCTGCAGGTACAGGTTCTTCAAGCCACATCAAGTTCAAATCCTCGTACATCTGTGCCATTTTCAATCCAGTCACCGCATCGTAACGACCATGCATATCTACGCAAATATCAATATTGGGACCTACTTCTTGGCGGACAGCAGCAATGGCATTGTACATTCGGTCGATTTCCATAGGGTTTGCTGTCCAATTGAAACGATCGTATTTATTAGGATCTCGTGCGTCATCAACATCAAACTTAACTGCGTTATAGCCACGATTTACTGCATTTCTGGCCGCAGCAGCATAGTCGGAAGGAGTAGGATTTGATGAGGTGTATAGAGCCGTATCACAATACACTCGGATTTTATCCCTAAACTTTCCGCCTAATAACTGATACACGGGAATACCAAACACTTTCCCTGTCAAATCCCATAATGCGGTTTCAATTGCTGTAAGCACCGCAACAAATACCCCACTTTGAGCCCCCCCAAAAAAAGCCCCCTTTCTTAGCTGTTCAGCAATCCTGTTCGGATTCAATGGGCTCTGACCTTTGATTTGAGCACCAAGCCTTTTTACCAGATGGAAAGTCCCTTGAATGGCATCTACAGCCTCTCCGCATCCCCAAACATCTTGATTGGTGTAAATTTTTACATACAATGCCCCACGTACATACCCACACTTAACTTCGGTTATTTTTAAATCTGAGGGATTGGATGCTGATGGGGTTTTTTCAACCGCCTCAGCAAGAGATTGACCGAAAGTGCCTAAATAGCTGGCTCCAGCCAATCCTATTCCTTTTGTAAAAAAAGATCTTCTGCTCTTGTTAAAATCGTTCATTTCTTATCAGTTTACCAGGTACGGTTTTTTAGAAGTTCCTGAATTTGTGCTTTAGGCACAGGTAATTCATCCATATGCGTATTCAGCCATTGGGAAAAATCACGCTCAATATCGTCAGACCATCTGGCATCTATTTGACCAGCCGTGTATTTTCCTTCTCTTAGACGCTCATGGCCAAACATATCCCTTAGCCTTACAATTTCAGAAGTAACTACTACCTTTTCCACTAAATGTGCGGGGATAAATGAAACACCTCCATCTCTCCCTAACACAACGTCTCCGGCCATTACTGTGGCTTGTTTGATTCGGGTAGGATGATTGATTCCTACCAACATGGTATTCAAATTACCTTGTTGATTGTGATGAGAGGGATGATAAGAGCTGAAATAGGAGGTGAAACCTGCTATTTCCTTTAAACCTGCAATATCTCTTATAGCACCATGATAAACGATCCCATTGCCGGTTTTAGCAAAAATAGCATTGCCCACATTATCTCCAATAGTAGGTCCATTGGTATGAATACCAAATTGATCAGCCACATAAACGTCTCTTTTTACCAAAATGTCCACGGGCCAAGAATTCTGCCCCCGCTTTCCTGATTTTTTACCTCGCGCATCTATAGCATCGTGGATATCCGGTCGCCCTGGAATAAAAGTAGCCGTGACTGCTCTACCAATCAAAATACTATCTGGATTTATTGTTTCCCATCCATCTGCATATTGGTATTGGTATCCAGCATTTTTCATAACAGCCCAAGCTTCATCATGCGTTACCAAACGCATCCTATTGAGAAGATCATCAGGAACTTTAGGCCTTCCGTCTTCAAACCGCTCTCCTTTCCATTGTTGGGTAAGAAACACCAATTCTTCTTTGGAGATTTGTTGCGCAAAAAGAGGAGTGCAAATCAAGTGAAAGGAGATGGCGAAGAAAAAAAATCCTTCTCGAAATTTATTATGTATCATGGATTTTAAAGTAAATGAGATGTAGTATAAAAATAATTCTTAAGATTTCGAAACCGCTCATTTAAAATTGGTTCCAACCTGTAAAAACTAGACTTAGGGCCCTAAACGAAGTTCAGCCAAAAGCCTAAGGTAGGAGTACATAAAAATAATTTTAATTGTGGTAGTGGTAAAATCATCTGAGCCAATCATAAGACTAGAAAAACAGTTCTGCTAGGTGAACTGTAGTATAGTAGTAGCATACTTTGAAAATTAACTACAGCAGATTGGTGGTAATTTTGACCTTAGCTTTTACGTTTCCAATGTAAAAACTAGCTATTTCTCCCTCCTTTTTCCTTCCTTGCCTATTTTTTAACAATTATAGCTTTAATCCAACCATGAGCTTTATCCTTTTCAAAAGAAAATTGTCCTAAAAAACTGCCTTAATACTCCATTTTTGAAATTCTTCCTTGACGATCAAGGTTGAATCCCACAAAAAATTGAAGGGTGTTTTTTACATGTTTTAAGTGCCAAGTGAAGAAGCTAAAAATGTTAATTTTAGTTTGAACTACTTCCCTCTTTTGCTTTACTTCTTTTTACCTCACCCTTGTTTCTGAATATAAATCATAGGC
>JAURGC010000199.1 GCA_030833985.1 Algoriphagus sp.
GCTAACCTGGTATTTTTCCAGATCCTTTTGCAGATCTAGGATCCGATCCCAAATGGGCTCGAGGTAGGTTTTGGCTCTTTGGAGATCCCGAAATAGTTGGCGCTTCCCTTCCATTTCGGGTTGCTTTGAAGAAAGTATTGCTTGAGCCTGAATTAGATTTTGAAGTTCGAGGAAGGATTTGCGAGTTCCTTCCATCTTGCGAACTTCCTCATTCATGACCTGTAAGGCCTGAGTTGCCTGCTGCATTTCTTGGCTTATTCCAGTATAAGCTTCTTGTTTGGAAAGCAAAACTTCACTTGAAATCCCTTCCATGCTGTTGATGAGGGCTTCTATCCGTATTTTTTCCTCACGAGCTTGTTTCAACAAGCTTCCTGTTTGATGGGAAAGGTCGAACCGGTCTAGGCCAAACAAATCTTGCATCATCTGTGCACGCTCGGTAGGCTTTTGATCTATAAAGTCCCGAAATTTTCCTTGGGGAATGATGATGGTTTGTTTGAAATTTTCTCGACTCATGCCAATTAGCTCTTCCGCTTTACTTGGGATAGCCTGCCATTCTTGCCCCACTTGTTCATAAAAACCATGGCTGGCGGTTTCTATTTTTTCAGGATCTTTTTTGTTGCGTTTGACACTATACCGAGCTAGGTAGGTGCTCCCATTATTCTGTCCAGACTTAAAAATAAACTTAAGCTCTGCCTGATGGTGTTGCAAATTAATCATGCTACCTCGTTCCCCCGAGTTGGACACCCGCTCAGGATTTCCGTAAAGTGCAATTAAGATTCCTTCCAAAATGGCAGACTTTCCGCTCCCCACTGCTCCAAAAATCCCAAAAAGACCCGCCGCAGTCAAGGTGTCAAATTCGATGACCTGCCTTTCTCGGTAGGAATATAGTCCTTCTATTTCTAGTCGAATAGGAATCATGAGTCAGTAGTTTTGCTCAATACTTCTTTAAATAATTCCACCAGTTGCGCATTCGGCTCTTGCCCTTTTTCACTGACGTAAAAAAGCCGAAATAAGCTTTCCATATCTCTTCCCAAGTCTTCTGCCTGGAGCTCATCTTGGGTCTGTCCAGTTGTATGCCGAAGTTGCGGGATGAGGTGGACGATCCCGTCGTGTGCTTTCAAAATAGCTTTTCGCGTGCTGGCATCGATGGACTCATCCGTGAGGTAGGTGATTTCAACGAAGCAGAAGGGATGGGCTTCCAACCAGGCTAGCGTGTCTGGAAGGTTATCAAAACTCACTTTGTATAAGGGTCTTCCTTGTTTTAATGGGATGGGCCGGTACTGTACGGGCTCGTTTGGTTTGGCCTGTATCAGTACTACATTTTTTTCTTGATCTGCCTCAGAGAAGGAATAGGCCAGAGGAGAGCTGGAGTAGACTACGGGGCCAGGGGAATTGCTTACCGTCTGGTAGCGATGTAAGTGTCCCAGTGCTGCATACTGAATTTGACGAGGGAGTTGTTGGGTAAATAAGGATTGCGTACCTCCCACATGCAGAATGGGCCGCTCGGATTCAGGCTCGGCATCCGGAGAGCTCGTACTTCCTTCCTCCACAAAAAAGAAGTGGCCCATAAATAGGTTCACTCCATTATGGTCACAATACGTGTCCGCAAGCCTCTTCCAGTTCAATGCAAGTAATTCTCGGAAAGCCTCTTCCCGATTCTCTCCACCCAGGTAGGTTCGGAGGCTTACCTCATTTGCATAAGGAGCAAGGAGTAGGCGTATTGGGAAGTTAAATTTGGGTAGGCGGAGCTCCATGAATCCGGAATCCGATTGGCTGATTTCCATACCTCCATCCAAAGTGCCACAGGGGATGATGCTGTCGTACCGGCTGTAAAAAAAAATGCCTAATTCTCTGGCCAAAGGATCTGGTGCTTCCACCAACTGGCTGCTATCGTGATTGCCTGAAATTGCTACTACTGGCCGTGTTCCATTTTTGGAAAGCCGGCGAAGCGTTTTGTACAGGAGTTCCACCGCTTCATGGCTTGGATTGAAGGTGTCAAAAATATCACCAGCCAAAAGCACTAGGTCTACCTCCTCTTGGTCTGCGATTTGGCAGATTTCCTCCAACACCAATTTCTGTTCGGCAATGCGGGAGTACTCTTGGAGTCGTTTACCCAAGTGCCAATCAGCAGTATGTAAGATTTTTAGCATTCTTATGGTGCTTAGTCTAACTTGAAATTTAATAGTAAAGTCGTTGGGAAAAGTCGACTTTCTAAAGTCAAAACAGGTACATACTCCCTAAGATAGAAGAAGGTGGGATGTGCTACAAACTTGGTGATTGACTTTGACAGAAATTGGCATCTTTATTGGTTAGTTGGAGGTAAATTGTAGATTCGGTCGTGAAATTTAAGTTTATAGCTCTTTTTGTACTCCTTTTTTCCCCTTTCCTTCTAGCTGCTCAGGGTTTTTCTCTTTTAATTCAAGAAGGAACGGCAAGTTACTATGGATCCAAATTTCACGGGAGTCCAACTGCCAGTGGGGAGGTATTTCATTTGGATAGCCTTACTGTTGCCCACAAGCTATTGCCTTTTGGAACGGTCTTGCTTGTGACCAACAAAAAAAATGGCAAGTCAGTTAAAGTGCGTGTAAACGATCGTCTTCCTAGCCGTTCTAATCGGGTAATTGATCTATCTTATTATGCAGCCAAGGAAATCGATATGATTCGAGAAGGATTGGTGCAGGTTACAATTGAAGCAATTTCGGTGGATCAAATGAATCATTTGGTGGATTACTTCGAAGGCAAACCTCATTCAGGATTACGTCTGAGACGGTACTTTCCGATCATTACTGTTCCAGTTATTCTCTATGACAAGTGAGGATTTGTCCGAATATTCATTTCCAAATCTTAGGTCAGTAGCTTAAACTGTATCTGGCTCTGGGTGTATCCAAGGTCCTCGGTACGGCCGTCTGAGTCTGGAAGTTGCCTCTAAGTCGTTTACTACTATTCTTGTTTCCGGATCATATTTCAATGGTCGGCCTCCAAGTTCCATGGAGATATTTGCCAAAATGCAAGAGGCTGTGGAA
>JAURGC010000069.1 GCA_030833985.1 Algoriphagus sp.
GGAAGGTAAAATTGGAAGCCGGACCTACATTGAAATGACTTTGGAACTGATGTCTCAATTTGGCATCGATTTCCTTTGGGAAGAAAATACTATCAAAATTATTCCTCAAGCCTATCGGCCTACCCATTTTGCCGTGGAGAGCGATTGGTCAGGCGCAAGTTATTGGTTTAGCTTACTTGCCTGTGCAGATTCGGGCTCGTTTTTTCTTGAAGGATTAAAAGAAAAAAGTTTACAAGGAGATTCCGCTATTGTAGAGATTATGTCCCATTTAGGCATAAAAAGTACCTTTGAAAAAGGAGGGGTATCGCTTGAAAAACAAGGAATCACAGGCCTTAAAAGTTGGGATTTCACCCATTGCCCTGATTTGGCACAAACTGTAGCCGTGACTTGTGCGATTCTGGGTCAAAACACCCTGTTTACTGGACTGGAAAGCTTACGTATCAAGGAAACTGACCGCATCCATGCGCTACAGCAGGAGTTGGCAAAATTCAACGCGGAGTTACGAGAAATTTCTCCTGAAAGCTTTCAAGTCATTCCTTCGGTGACCATGCCACGTCAAGTACGAATTCACACCTATGAGGACCATCGCATGGCCATGGCCTTTATGCCTCTGGTCACCAAGACCCACTTGTGGATGGAGGATCCGGAAGTAGTCAATAAATCTTATCCCAGTTTTTGGAAACAAGTTGCACAAGTAGGTATTCACCAAGAAACTCTTCTTTCAGATACGCTATGACCGTTGCTATTCAAGGAATCCCAGGCTCATTTCATCACCAAGTAGCCCTCCTAAATTTTGGAGATCAGGTCCAAGTTCTTCCATTTTTAACTTTTGAGGAAGTTGCCAAATCTGTAGCGACAGGGACAGCAGATATAGGCATCATGGCCATAGAGAACTCCATAGCTGGAGCAATTTTACCGAATTACGAGCTGGTTGACCGGTACCAACTATTTATTCATGAAGAGTATTACCTTCCGATTTCCCATCATTTGATGGCTTTACCCGGACAATCTATTGCCAATCTTACTGAGGTTCGCTCTCACCCTATGGCATTGCTTCAATGCAAAGCCTTTCTATCGCAGTATCCAAATCTGCGCTTGATTGACGATCAGGACACTGCCACGGTTGCCAAGCGCATCCAAGAGAAGCAACTCCATGGAGTAGCTGCAATAGCAAGTGAAATCGCAGCAGCAAGTTATGGCTTAGAGATTTTAGCCCCTCAAATTCAAACAGTGAAAGATAATTTTACTCGATTTATTTTCCTTTCCCGAGAAAAACGCAAGAGACAGGAAGCCTCCAATAAGGTTTCATTCAAAATTACAATTCGTAATGAAGCTGGAGGATTAGCCAAATTATTAACGATGTTGGCGAGTAAGAACTTGAATTTGAGTAAAATTCAATCCATCCCACTCATGAATACCCCATGGGAATACGCATTTTTTATTGATGCAGAATTCACAGATCCCAGTTCTTATTTGGAAGCTATAAATCAGATGAGGGATGAGTTTGGAGAATTAAAGATTTTTGGAGAATACAAAAGCAGGAAAGGATGAAGGGATTTGCAACACGAATTGAAGGTGTAGAAGAATACTACTTTTCTACCAAATTGAGGGAGGTCAACCGACTTCTGGCAGAAGGGAAGCCTGTCTTGAATTTGGGAATTGGTTCGCCCGACTTGAGTCCCGATCGAAGTGTAATTGATGCCTTAAAAAGCACTGCAGAAAATGAGCAAGCCCATGGGTACCAAGGATACCAAGGCACTCCAGAGTTGCGCCTGGCAATGGCAAAATATTACCTGAGTGAGTTTGGGGTATCTCTGGACCCAAATCGAGAGATCCTCCCATTAATGGGTTCGAAGGAAGGGATTTTCCATGTGAGCATGGCCTTTTTAAATTCAGGAGACGAGATATTGATTCCAAATCCTGGCTACCCAACTTATGCTGCTGTTGCCCAATTACTTGGGGTACATCCAATCTATTACAACTTGGATTTGAGCAAGGAGGGTCGACCTAATTTAGAGGAGCTAGAAACACAAGATTTGAGTCGAGTTAAATTGATGTGGCTCAATTATCCCCACATGCCTACAGGGGCTCCTGGATCTGAAAAGATATGGCATGAGCTGATTGCTTTTGCACAGCGGCAAGGGATAATCCTTGTACACGACAATCCCTATAGCCATATATTAAATCCGAATCCAATGAGTTTTTTGGCACTTCCCGGGGGTAAGGAAGTAGGCTTAGAACTCAATTCATTAAGCAAAACTTTCAATATCCCCGGCTGGAGGGTAGGAATGCTTTGCGGACAAGCAGCATGGGTGAATGCCGTACTCAAAGTGAAATCCAATATGGATTCTGGAATGTTTTTGGGCCTCCAAAAAGGTGCTGTTGCTGCACTAGTGCTCGGAAAAAGCTGGTTTGAGAGACAAAACGAAGTGTATACTAGTCGAAGAAAGCTCGTATGGGCACTTGCTGATCAATTGGGTTTGATCTATGATCAAAATGCTACAGGACTTTTTGTTTGGTGCCGTGTACCTGAAGGAACAACGGCAGAAAGATTAGTTGACCACTTACTTTACGATAAAAATATATTTATCACCCCTGGAAAAATTTTTGGATCAGAAGGAAATGACTTTGTTAGGATATCACTTTGCCTCCAAGAATTTAAAATTTTAGAAGCCATCAATCGTATTAAACCTTCTCTTTAAAATGAAAAAAATACATCTTGTAGGATTGGGACTCTTGGGAGGATCCTTCGCTCTTGCGGCAAAACAAAAATTTCCAGAGCTCCAGTTAACTGGACATGACCATAATTCCCAGCACCTGAAAGATGCGCTTGGGTTGGGAATAATTTCAGTAGCTAAGACTCTTCCAGATCCAGATTCGGATCTCGTTATTTTGGCCACTCCTGCAGACACTTTAGAAGATTTACTTATTCAAACTTTAGCGCAAATTGGGCCTAAAACTCTAGTGATTGATTTAGGATCCACTAAATCCAAGCTATGTGATGCAGTAGCTCATCATGCCAAAAGATCCCAGTACCTCGCTGCTCATCCCATAGCGGGAACGGAGTATTCAGGACCAAAAGCAGCAGATCCAGCATTATTGGATCGAAAGGTGATGATCCTTTGTGAACTAGAAAAGACCGACCTTCAGCTGAAGGAAAAAGCCTATCGTTTTTTTGATGCCTTGAACTTAAAACTCCGTTTTATGGATCCCGCCGAACACGATCGGCACCTGGCCTATGTTTCGCATCTCTCCCACCTAACTTCCTTCATGCTGGGGAAAACAGTACTTCAAAAAATGGAGGATGAAAGAAATATTTTTGACATGGCGGGTTCAGGGTTTTCATCTACGGTTCGACTTGCCAAATCAAGCCCAGAGATGTGGGCGCCTATTTTTCTAGAAAATAAGGTAAATGTCCTTGCTGCTTTGGATGGATACATCGCTAATCTTACTTCTTTTCGGGAGAAAATTGCCGCAGAAGATGGGGCTGGCTTGAAAAAAGAAATGGTAGAAATTAACGCCATTCGAGAGATTCTTGATTTTGGAAAATAAATCCGATTTAGGATCTGTAGTCACCTGGGCAATCTATTTGGGGACCTATTTTGGGATGAAATCTTTTCTTACCTTAACTTGAATTTTAACCCAATTTTATGCTACGATATAGTTTAATTATTCTTTTTCTATGTGCTTTTAAAGTGGAAGCACAGGACAATTGGACAACAGTATCTCCTCAAAATGAGGCCATTGCACGCCATGAAAGCTCATTTGCAGCCTCAGGGAACAAATTGTATGCCATAGGTGGTCGAGGAGTTCGACCTGTTGAAGAATTTGACCCCCAAACCAATACCTGGGTAAAGCTTGCCGATGCTCCGATGGAAATTCATCACTTTCAATTGGTCGCTTTTCAAGGAGAGCTTTGGATTATTGGAGCATTGACTGGTAACTATCCACATGAAACACCTATTCCAACTATTCTGATTTTCAATCCCAAAACACGAAGTTGGCGTGAGGGACCAGCACTTCCCAAAAACCGGGAAAGGGGTTCTGCAGGGGTAGTGGTGAGAGAAAATAAAATTTACATGGTATGCGGTATCCAAGATGGACATTACGATGGTTTTGTACGCTGGTTTGATGAGCTAGACCCTAAGACAGGGACATGGAGATCTCTGCCGAGTGCACCTAGAGCTCGAGATCACGTGAGTGCTGCACTGGTAGACGACAAACTTTATTTGGCGGGTGGCCGGACTTCTTATGCCAAAATTGGAAAAGTCCTGGAGTTGACCAATAAAGAGGTAGATGTTTTTGATTTTGAAACAGAGACCTGGTCTACGTTGGAAACCGAGCTGCCTACGCTACGAGCAGGAAATTCAAATTTAGGCATTGGGCCTTACTTAGTAGTACTCAATGGAGAGAGCGCTGCGCAAGGAACTGCTCATGCAGAGGTAGATGTTCTCGATACACGGAGCAATACTTGGACCCAACTACCCAATCTCCTTCAGGGTAGACACGGTACGGGTACGGCCTATTTAAATGGGAAAATATGGGTTCATGCGGGCTCTGCAAACCGAGGTGGAGGTCCCGAACTAGGTAGCATGGAAGTCTTGGAATGGAAAAAATAAGTTCCTAGGACCTTTAATTAAATTTTCCCGAATTCACCATCGATAACTCTTGATTTTGTGGTCCCACCCTCCTCAAACGCTGGCTCTGAAGAAAAACTCCCTAGAAATTTAGGTTTGTGGGGAATCTGGATGCTAGTAGTAAACGGCTTGATTGGTGCTGGGATTTTCGGATTACCTAGTGGGGCAGCTGCATTGGCTGGAGAATACAGTGTGTTGGTCTATGCATTTTGTGCATTGCTGATTTTGCCAATTATTTTGTGCTTCGCCGAACTCGGTAGTTACTTCCGTGGTACAGGGGGACCCATCCGCTACGGGACTTTAGCTTTTGGGCCCTTTATAGGATTTCAAGGGGGATGGTTGTATTATTTGGCCCGGTTGATTTCTTTCTCCGCCAACACGGTCCTACTCACTGATTCCATAGCTTATTTTATCGAAGGGGCAGGTACAGGTACTGGAAGGATTATTTCTTTGGCAGTAATATGTGTGGGACTGAGTGTGATCAATGTGATTGGGTCTATCGAATCGATACGGTCCATGACCCTATTTACAATTATCAAGTTTGCAGTGCTGATACTCCTTCCACTCGGTGGATTTATCCTATTGGGTTCGGAAGTAATTCCTCGATTTGATAGTCCCTTACCGCAGAAAGGTGACTTAGGAGCTGCTGCCTTGCTATTAATCTATGCCTTTGTGGGATTTGAGGGAGCGGTAGTTCCTGCAGGCGAGGCAAAAAAACCCGAAAGGGACATGCCTTTGGGATTATTGTTGGGGTTGGGGATAGTAACTGTTTTGTACATGGGTATTCAATTAGTTTCCCAGGCAGCAGTACCCGAAATAGCCCAATCTAAAACCCCTTTATTGGATGTTTCTTCGAGGCTTTTTGGATCTTTTGGGGCGATTCTACTGATGGTGGGAGTTGCTGCTTCAGTCCTTGCCAACTTGGTTAGTTCCATGTTTTCAGCTACCCGAGTGACCTATGCACTTTCAATAGAAAAATCTTTACCGCGTTGGTTTGGCGAGGTACACGAACGGTATTTAACTCCAGCCAATTCGGTTATTTTTTTTGGTATAGCGGCCTTTTTATTGTCTGCATTTGGTTCGTTTACCGTCTTGGCTGCGATGACTGTGCTATCTCGACTCTTTTTGTATGGAATGAGTTGTGCTGCTATTCCTAAGCTGAGGCCTCATTTTCGTGGGGAGGGTCGTTTTATCTTGAAAGGAGGCTATATTATTCCAATTTTTGGAATCGGTGCCTGCCTTTGGTTAATGTTGCAAGTGAGCGGTCAATCTATTTGGATGACGGCGATTTTTGTAGGGATTGGATCCTTACTTTTTTGGATCGGGAAAAAGCAAGATTAATCCTTTTTCCCTATTTCAATCCCCCATCATTAGTCAATTACAGTCGTTTATAAACGGTTATAAATACTTACCTCCCGATTTTTATTCTTCCTTTTTTCGAAGTTTGAGACATCAATTTTTCAATCTTTTTTATTTAGCAGGAAGCTCCTTCCTCCTTCACCTAAATTTTTAATTCCATGAATGCTTTAAAAAACAAAGTTCAATTAATTGGTCATCTCGGTAGCAAGCTTGATCTAAAAAGCCTAGAATCAGGGAAATCTGTAGCCAACGTTAGACTTGCCACCTCAGAGATTTACAAAAATCAAAAAGACGAACGAATAGAAGAGACGATTTGGCACAACCTCGTTATTTGGGACAAGACCGCAGAAAACTTAGCTAAATTCACAGACAAGGGCTCGGAAATAGCCATAGAAGGCAAATTGACCAACCGGAGCTATACTGACAAAAATGGGGACAAGAAGGTAATCACCGAGATCGTTGTCAATGAATTTCTTCTATTGGATAAAAAGCCTAAAGAAAAATAAGAAAAGCGATAGAAACAGATACCGTAAGAAAGGTAGAACCTACTGCGAGTTACCTTAAAAAAAATCTTTAAAAAGGAAGATAAAAAAGCTATACTCTGCAAAGAGCGGATACCAATTCGAAGTAAAAAGTTGATTTACTTCGAATTGGTTTGCCTAAGAATCTCTTTCCATTCAGGAGCTGCTTTAGTTTCAGGATAGTCTAGCCCTAAAAGGCCAAAGATAGTTCGAGGAAGCATCGCAGAATACCATTGACCCTCCTCTACTATCTCTCCCAAAGGAGGTGTATCTGGGCCGATTGCTAGTAACCAAACTTGGCCTGCACCTGGGACATCAGCACCATGACTTTTCCAGCTTGCTTTAGTACTGCCACGTCCATGATCCACTGTAATGAGCAGGGTGGTCTTGTTTTGGTAATAGGGGTCAGACTGAATAGTTTCCCAGAGCTCCTTCAAGTAAGCATCGGTTTGTTTAGCAGATTTTAAATATTCATCGTACCTACCATCGTGTGCCCAATCGTCTGTTTCACCATAGGCTATGTAAAGGATACTAGGCTTTTGGGACCGTATGGCTTCCAATGCATAATGGTGGGTAAAAGGATCCAAGCGAACAGACTCCCAAGGCCCTCGAATCTCTTCTTGAAGGCGATTGAGAAGCTTTTCTGTTTCGGAAAGCGAACTTCTATTCGCAGAAGTAAACCCGGCATTGACAGGAATACCACTTCGTGTTTCGTTGATAATGAATGGAAACACATCCCATCCCCCAAATGCCATCACCTTATTTTGGTAGGCAGGTAGCTCGTTCAAATACTCCAAAAAGGTCTTGTTGGGATTGGGAACCTTATCATTGGATCGGATTCGGATATCATCCGCACTTCCAGAGAGTAACTCATTGTAGCCGGGGTAAGAAAACCAAAGCTTATTCTGCGTATCTACTTTAACTCCTAAGTATCGATTTCCATAAATCTGTCCCTGCTGCGAAATCGTCCCCCAAACAAATGGAAAAAGTTTTGCTCTACGTACCTTCGGATCAGTATGCCAGAATTCCTCGAGTAAGGAACCGTGATTTTTTATCATTCCAGTATCGTCCACGAACAACGAATCTGCCCCTTGAAATAATTCTTGCCAACGCAGGCCATCTAAGGTCACCAAAACCACATGCTCAGTCTTGGTTGTTTTTGATTGGGCAAAAAGTCCTTGATTAAAAAATAGTAGAATCAGCAAAATGAATTTAAATGAGTTCATATAAGTCGTAATACGTGTTTGTAATTAAAAGTAAGTGTGAAATAAAAGTATAAGGATTTCTTAGGTATCCTAAATTTCCCTGCTAAAAAATTAGGGGCGGTAAATCTCAAATTAAACTTCCCAATCATTTGCAACCACTTGAAGCCTACCTTCATTGAAAATCAATTGACTCCATTTATTTTTCTAACGCGTAAACGCGTAAGGCGGCTCGCTCTACAAAGCCTAATTTTTGGTACAAATTGAACGCCGGTAGGTTGTCTGGATAAAGTTGGAGAAAAGGAATTTGACCCTGCAGTTGAATGTAATTTAGCACATGGGGTAGAACCAGTTTGGCAATTCCCTTCCCAGTAAAATCTGGGTGAGTACATACTGCACTCACTTCAGTATAGGGGCCTGCTGCCAAACGAGTTCCTGCCATTGACACTAATCTTCCTTCCTTAAAATAACCGAAATAACCTCCAAAATCAATGGTGTTTTCTAAAAATGGTCCTGGTTTAGCCAATTGTGTCAAGTCCAACATATCAGGCACATCTGCGATACTTAGTTCCCGAATAGCAGGTTCAAGGCTTGGTTGGAATAAAGGTTTATCGAGGATCATTTGTAACAATACATGGTCGTTACGTACCTTCCATTTGGCATCCAATTCTAAAAATCCAGGCGTAAACAAGATCACCCGCATCCCTGGATCCATCACTGCATACAACTGATCCAATTGCTCATTCTCGTAGCTAGGAAGCCCAACAAAGAGGCCCATCTTCCGATCAATAAAAAGGGCTTTACCTCGACTTAAAGCATAGTTAGCTGCTCCCGTAGTGAGTGCATTCCAAATGGGGTTATCCAAAAAGTGGCGCATACTTAAATAAATAAGACGCTTGTCTTGCGAACGGTAAAATAAGGGCGTCCCAAGAAAAAATAAAATTTGTTAATTCCATCCCAAATCTCGCAATTACAGCAAGTTAAATCCTCCCTTAACCAATACCAAAGTTGTAGAATCTAAGGCTGATATAGTGGAGATTGCCCTGTATTTTTTGCCTTTAGCTCCAGGAATCACTTTGATTTTTTGCAAGGTAAAACCACCTTCAATCTTAGATTTTTGCACCAAGATGAAGGACTCCTCTCCTACTTCAATGATCGACTCTTCGGATACAGCCAAGGACCGCTGGGGATCCAATTGGATTCTGGCTTGTAAAAACATTCCTGGGGTCAATTGGGCTTCCTCCTTCTTATCAATTAAATCTGCATGGACATTTATCTGGCGTTGGGAATTGATAGATTTACCTACCACATACACCTTCGCCTTCAAGACCTCTTCTGGGCGATCTGGACTTGTAAATTCAACCAACTGGCCAGGATGAACTTTACTCGCATCCTTCTCAAACAAGATGAGCTCTACATGAATATGATCCTTGCTCATCAAGGTAAGCGCCTTGGCCGCTGCCGGTAAAAACTGACCTGGGACGGCTACTACTTCCTCTACAAAACCATTGATGGGCGAAGTAATTAAAATTTTGCTCTGCATAGTCGCTGGAGTAAGTGTCTCCCCATCAATCGAAATTAGCGCCAACTGTTTAGTCAAACTTTGTACTTTAGCCATGGCTGACTCGTAATCTGCAGCTGCTTTCAAGAAATTTTTCTGCGAAGAAATCTGCTCCTGAGCCAAGGTTTTTTGTCTTTCCCAATCCGCTTTCAGGTAAGCCAATTGGCTTTTTGTTTCCAAAAAATCTTGTTGCAATCGCAAAAAATCCGGATTTTCAACCGTAAACAAGACTTCACCCTTCCGAACTTCCTGCCCTTCTATTAGCTTCAAATCTTGGACATAGCCCCCAAAATAAGTGGTGATTTCACGCATCCCTTCCACAGGAATCTGTACAGTTCCCTGTACTAAAATTTCCTCCGAAAACTCCCCTGTAAACAGTTCCCCCCATTCCATTTTCATCGTTTGGAACTGCTGCTCTGTCAATTGGATTTCAGCATGCGTACCTGCAACCTCACCCACCTCAAGGTCGGTCACTTCTTTCTTATTATTGGTACAAGAGAGCGTCAGCAAAAAAACTGAAAAAGCGCTTAAGAGTACTTTAGGACAAGATTTCATGAGGGATTTAGGTAAATAAGTTCGAGTTGATTGATTAAATAATCCCGCTTTGCTGCTAAGTATTGTAATTGAATGGAACGGGAATCTTCTATAAGCTGCACATAAGTAAGGAAATCAATTTCTCCTTCAGAAAAAGAGCGAATAGCTTGAGCGCGTAGCTGATTGGCTAATTGCATCCCCTCCCCTTCAAAGTAGCCAATGATCTCACCTTGCTGGGCCAACTTGTTTTGCAAGACCGCAACTTGATTATCCAAGCGCAACTGAAAATTATCAGCTTCCAAGCCTACCTGCTCCTGCACTAGTTTACCAGCCTTTATCTTAGCCGCTTGCGCACCAAAAAACAAGGGGATCCCAATCCCAACCTCAAACCCAGGATAAATTTTTGAACCTGCAGCTAAATTCGTTCCTCTAAATACGTTCACATTTACATCAGGCAACAGGCTCTGCTGCTCTAATTGGTTCTGGAGCTTTGCTCGCATCTTAGCTCCTTCATACCAAGTGATTCCAGGATGCATTTCTAAAGGAATTGCTGAATTCAATACCACTGGAGTAGTGGAAATTTGAATATCTCCTGCTACCCCTAGTAAACTTGCCAATCGCATCAAGGCGATGGATTTTTCGCTTTTTACCTCTGCTTTGCGCAATCCAATTTCCTTTTGCTTACTTTCTGCGGTTAGCTTTTCCAAAAGTGAGGACTCTCCCGTCTCCAAACGCCGTGATGCTGCTTCTGCAAATGCGGTATAAAGGCTATCCAATACCTGGTAATTCCCTTCCAATCCCATCCAATACTGTGCTTGAATAAAAGCCAAACTCACTTCCTTCTTCAAGACTCGCAAATCTAATTGCAATCGCGCCTCCTCCTGATTTTGCTCAGACTGCAGGAGTTTCTTAGTCGAATTGTAAATTGTTGGAAGCTCAAAGCGCTGACGAACACCCCAAATTTTGTTGAACACCCCATTTTCAGCGATGTCATTTTCATCTTGTGCCCTGTAAACTTCTGTTTTTGTTACATTCCAGGCAGAGCCAGTCAAGGCCTCCGCTGCAGCCAAACGCTTTTGTGCCGCTTGAATCCCCAAATTCTGCTTCTCAGCAAGGAAAAGTGCCTCCTCTAAGGTTAAGCCCGAGGAGGTCTGAGCCCAAGAACTTACAGAGGAAAAAATCAGAAATAGGAATAAAAGTGCTACCCCTTTACCTTTGGACAGCAATAATCCTTTTTTGGAATTAAATCCTACATAGAGTACAGGAAGCACCACCAAGGTTAATAAAGTAGCAGAAATAAGTCCTCCAACAACCACCGTAGCCAAAGGGCGCTGTACTTCTGCTCCTGCAGATCCAGATAAGGCCATTGGCAAAAAACCCAAGGCCGCTGCCGAGGCAGTTAAAAGTACAGGTCTTAATCGCTCTCCGGCACCTACTAAAACCAATTCACGAAGCGAGGAATAACGAGAGGTCATGGATTTAAAATGTTCGATCATTACAATACCGTTGAGAACAGCAATCCCAAATAGCGCAATAAAACCCACTCCTGCAGAAATACTAAATGGCATATCCCGCATCCAAAGCAACACAATCCCACCAATCGCAGACAAGGGGATCGCTGTAAAAATCATAATGGCATCTTTAGCCGAAGAAAAGGCAAAGTAAAGCAAAACAAAAATAAGAAGGAGCGCAATGGGAACGGCAATCAAAAGTCGTGTTCTTGCCTGCTGCAAATTCTCAAACTGACCTCCATACTCTACTCGATAACCCTCTGGCACTTTCACCTCACTCTTGATAATGGCCTGAATATCATCCACCACAGATTGTAAATCTCGATTACGTACATTGACCCCTACTACTACTCTTCTTTGGGTATCGTCTCGTGAAATTTTTGCAGGACCTTTAGTGTAGGAAATGGAAGCCAACTCCGAAAGAGGAATACTCCCTCCTCTTGGAAGTTGAATGGATGCATTTTCAAGGTGCTCAATATCTTTCCGAAACGGTTCACCGTAGCGCACTACCAAGTCAAACTGCTTTTCTCCCTCAAAAACAGTCCCTGCAGTAAGTCCTGCAAACCCCATGGTAACCACCTGATTGAGGTCCTCCACATTCAACCCATACTTTGCGATTTTGGCACGATTGTATTCAATTTTCATTTGTGGCAAGCCATCGACTTTTTCAAGAACGATATCAGCAGCACCATTGACTCCCTGAATGGCAGATTCGATTTTCTCTGCTGTACCCAGCAGGACATCCAAATCCTCTCCTATCACCTTGATCGCTAGGTCTGCACGCACACCAGTAATCAATTCATTGAATCGCATCTCAATAGGCTGAGTAAATTCATAATCTAATCCTGGAATCGCAGTCAGTGCCTTTTTAAAGGCTTCAGCCAATTCATCCTTGGTTTCAACCGTAGTCCATTCGCTTGGAGGATGGAGGGTAACGATCACATCGCTTTCTTCCATGGACATGGGGTCGGTAGGAATCTCTGCTGCACCAATCCGGGTGACCACTTGCTTGACTTCAGGAAACTTCATCAGGATTCGCTCCATTTCGGTAATCGTCTCCACCGTGTTGGTCAAGGTAGTCCCTGTTTTCAACACAGGCTGAATCACAAAATCTCCCTCATCCAAGGTGGGGACAAACTCTGATCCCATGGAGGAAAAAAGTAAAATAGCTCCTAAAAGTAGTCCTGCAGCGGCAAGGAGGATAGCTTTGCTCTGCCCAAGAGCCCAATCTAACGTAGGTAGGTAGAGCTTATTTAAATAGTTGAGCAGCCGAACAGAAGTGTTATTGGGACCAGGCATCTCTGCCTTCAGGAATACCGAGGACACCACAGGTACATAAGTAAGTCCCAAAATCATCGCTCCAATCAAAGCAAAACTAAAGACCTCAGCCATTGGTCGAAACATCTTTCCTTCCACTCCAGAAAGAGATAGAATAGGAATGAAAACTAAGATGATGATAATCTGCCCAAAAATAGCCGAATGCATCATTTTAGAGGAACCTGTAAAAGCAATCTTGTCTTTTTCAACTTGCCTTTCTTTTCCCGAAAGGGAAGAAATTGTATAGGAAGATTTGGTAAACTGGAAGGCGATGTATTCCACTATAATAACCGCACCATCGATGATGATTCCAAAGTCAATAGCTCCCAAACTCATCAAGTTGGCATCTACACCAAATACATACATGCAACCCAATGCAAACAATAAACTTAGCGGTATCACGGAAGCAACCACTAAGCCCGAACGAAAATTACCCAAGAGTAAGACCACAACAAACACCACAATCAAGCATCCAAGCACTAGATTCTCGACGATGGTAAAGGTCGTTCGTTCAATGAGTTCAGAGCGATCTAAAAACCCATTGATCACTACCCCTTCTGGGAGAGCTGTTTCCATTTCAGCAATACGGGCTTTTACTCGATCAATGGTTCCCTTTCCATCAGCCCCCTTTAGCATCATGACTTGTCCCAATACTTTCTCACCTTGGGCATTGGCAGTAATTGCCCCAAAGCGATTGGCATGTCCAAATTTTACTTGAGCAAGATCACGAATGTAGATTGGACTCCCATCCCGGAGTTCCACCACTATATTTTCTATATCCTCCAGATTTTTTACCTGACCTTCACCACGTATAAAAAAACTTTCGTTGCTCTTTTCGATGTAACTCCCTCCCGCGATGGAATTGTTGGTTTGGAGCACCTCGTACACCGAAGCCAAATTTACTTCCATGGCCTTAAGTCGCTCAGGATCTATCGCTACCTCGTATTGCTTGAGAAAACCTCCCCAGGTATTGACTTCGATGACTCCCTCGATACCCGATAGATTTCTTCGAACCACCCAGTCTTGGATGGTACGTAAGTCTGTGATGCTGTACTTATTTTCATACCCTGGTTTGACATCGATAATGTATTGGTAGATTTCACCTAATCCAGTAGAAACAGGCCCCATAATTGGGGTCCCAAAACCAGCTGGAATACGCTCCTCAGCAATTTTAAGCCGTTCCGCAATTAACTGCCGAGGCAGATATGTGCCCATTTCCTCTTCAAAAACCAAGGTCACTACCGACAAACCAAACTTGGAAATGGATCGAATTTCCTTGATTCCTGGCAGGTTTGCCATCTCCAATTCGATCGGATAGGTGAGAAATTTCTCTACGTCCTCTGTAGCTAAA
>JAURGC010000082.1 GCA_030833985.1 Algoriphagus sp.
CAAATCCTCATCCTCGATTTTGGTTCCCAGTACACCCAGCTCATTGCCAGACGCGTGCGCGAACTCAATGTGTATTGTGAAATTCACCCCTACAACAAAGTTCCTGAAATCACTTCCGACATCAAAGGAATCATTCTTTCAGGGTCACCTTGCTCGGTGCGTGACGAAGGAGCTCCTGATTTAAATACAGATGCGTTTCGGGGTAAATTGCCTTTGTTGGGGGTGTGCTACGGGGCTCAATTGCTAGCCAGCAAGTACGGAGGAGAGGTATTGCCATCAACTATCAGAGAGTATGGTCGAGCCAACCTTGATCAAATTGATCTGAATCAGGATTTACTTAAGGAAATGAACCTCGGCTCACAAGTATGGATGTCTCATGGAGATACCATCAAGGAGGTTCCTGTGGGATTTGAAGTAATCGCAAGCACGGAATCTGTTCGTGTGGCTGCATTCAAGGTGCAGGGAGAGTCTACCTACGGCATCCAGTTTCACCCAGAAGTGACCCACTCTGTGGAAGGGAAAAACCTAATTCGAAATTTTGTGGTGGGAATCTGTGGATGTAGCCAGGACTGGACATCTGATACCTTTATTGATTCCACTGTTTCAGATTTGAAGAAAAAAATAGGAGCAGATAAGGTAGTGATGGGCCTTTCTGGAGGGGTTGACTCCTCTGTGGCAGCTACTCTTATTCATAGAGCGATCGGAGATCAGCTGACCTGCGTCTTTGTAGACAATGGTTTGTTGCGAAAGAACGAATACGAGGAGGTGTTGGATTCGTACAAGCACCTTGGTTTGAACGTAATTGGGGTAGATTCCAAGCAGCGGTTTTACGATGCCTTGGCTGGGTTGACCGACCCAGAGGCTAAACGAAAGGCCATTGGTCGGGTATTTATCGAAGTATTTGATGACGAAGCCCACAAGATTGATGGCGTGAAGTGGCTTGGCCAAGGCACCATCTATCCGGATGTGATTGAGTCGGTATCGGTCAAAGGACCTTCGGCCACCATCAAATCTCATCATAATGTGGGCGGTCTTCCAGATTTCATGAAGCTTTCCGTAGTAGAGCCGCTGAATACCTTGTTTAAGGACGAGGTTCGTGAAGTGGGTCGTGCCTTGGAGATTCCTGAAAAAATCATTGGCAGACACCCCTTTCCTGGGCCTGGACTAGCGATTCGAATTTTGGGAGATATCACTGAAGAGAAGGTGAAGACCCTGCAGGAGGTTGATTACATTTTTATTCAAGGATTGAAAGAGCATGGTTTGTACGATCAGGTCTGGCAGGCAGGCGCCATCTTGCTCCCAATCCAATCGGTAGGTGTCATGGGGGACGAGCGTACTTACGAGAAAGTAGTGGCACTTCGTGCCGTAGGTTCCGTCGATGGGATGACTGCTGACTGGATTCATTTACCCTATGATTTCCTTGCCAAGATGTCCAATGATATCATTAATCGGGTAAAGGGAGTCAACCGCGTGGTGTACGATATTTCCTCCAAGCCACCTGCAACCATCGAGTGGGAGTAAATTAATTCGCTACCTATTGATTGTCCACGGTCGACAGCAAATTATTTTGATTTCAAAACTTATTCTCTTTAGTCACTCTTTCCAACACGGAAAAATACTAAAGCAAAAAAAGAAACACCTTTAATAAAAAAACCGAGCTGTTTTATATAGCTCGGTTTTTTAGTTTACTAGGGTAGTATACTACTTTAATTCTAGCCATACATAATCAAGTTTTTTTTGATTTCACCAGCTGTTTAGGCGCTTTCTTTTTGAGATAGCTGATAAATTCACTGTAGGATTCGTGTTCATGGTTGGAAACCGAAATCGAATTCCTATCCTGAAATACCAGTGTCACTTGTTTGAATTCTCGTTTATTGGCAAGGACGGATTCCTCTTCCCAAGCTAAAATTTCCGTGACAGGATAGGCTTTGGTGCTGTTACGGAGGGGAAGTTTGATTACTAGCTGGTCTTTTCCTACGGAAATAAATCGCCATCCAGCCATCATCTTGACCAGAAGCATGAGTATCACCAAGGTGATGATTGAGCAGGCCACTAGGTAAAACCAAAGACCAAAGCTTCTATTGTAGGTGAAATCTCTTAGGGTCAAAATAAGTCCCAGGAGTAGAATTAAGACAACTGCACTCAAGGAAATGTAGGTGGATAGCTTGGGTTTAAGCAGGATCATGGGATTGGATTAGTTCTGCAAGGGTTGTAGAGGCAAAAGTCTCCAAATTCGCGAAAAAAGCGAAGAAAATCACCTCAATTTCTTCTTCTTTTTCCCAAAGCACTTGGGTGGATTCATTCATTTTGGAATCAAATCGGGCACGACGGCTCAGACCATCCAAAGCTGCTTGAATGCCTTCAGGTTTGCGGTAGGAATACAACCAATTTTGAGTTTGCATCCAGTGAAACATCCGGCGAAAAGCTTCCGGGAGCTCTTTGGGATAGGAAGAGATGACTTGGTAAGTGTTTAGGCTAAATTGTTCCAAGGGGATGTCTGAATAATTATTCCAATTTTTGGCCAAGAAATAATCGAAAAACACATCGCTAATCACCAGTGAATAATGCCCAAAACGAGGAATCAGGAAGGATTGGACCTGCTTGACTAAGGGGTGCGAATCGGTATAGGTATCGATGATCCGATGTAGGTGTATGCCGAGTTGCACTTTTTTTGAGTATTTTTCCATCTCCTTTCCTCGGACAAAGTCGGCAATAAAATTACCGATTAGGATTTCCTCCTGACCAAAAGAAAGATACGCATGTGCAAGAAAATTCATTTAAAATCTAGGATAAGCAAACACTAGGGATGTTCCCTAGTTTCAAGGCTAAAGTACAATCATTCATGCGTAATTCCCTCGACGAACTCAAGCTAGGTCTGAAGTTACTCAAACTAGAGTGGCAGGAAGATTTGGCTCAGTATAAGAAAAAATTTCTCCATACTTCGGTTGCTGACAAAAAAAAGGAGGGAATTACATGGCATCCTATCCTAGTTAAAAAAACGAAGATTGGAATGGGTGAGCGGCTTATCATTGATTTGGAGCGGACCGATACCAATTACCCTTCTTCCTTCAGTTCAGGAAAGTCTGTTTCTTTTTTTTCTACGCAGGATGGCTACCATAGCCCGGAGTTCCGAGTCAATGGGGTGGTTAATCAAGCCAAAAAAGATACGTTGACAGTCACACTTCAGGCGGATGAAGTACCCGATTGGATGGAGTCAGGAAGACTTGGGGTGGATTTGTTATTTGATGAGGCGAGCTACCGGGAGATGGAATCGGCCTTAAAAAAAGTAATAGCTGCCGACCATCCCCAAGTGCTGAGATTTCGAGATCTGGTGTATGGGGAACTCAGTCCCCAATTTATGGCAGCACCTGTCCTCACTTTACCAAATCTAAATTTTAGTCAGGTACTGGCTTGTCAAAAGGTGGAAGATGCACAAGACTTTGCAGTCATCCATGGCCCTCCAGGCACGGGCAAAACCACCACCTTATTGGCGGCCATTGAACGTGCCGTTAGTGGGAATCAACGGGTGCTTGTCTGCGCGCCTAGCAATGCAGCAGTGGATCTGTTGGTGGAAAAATTAGTCGACCGAGGGATAGCCACCCTTCGTATCGGACATCCTGCGCGTGTTGAGGAAAAGATCTTGAACCAGACACTCGATGCGAAGATTGCCTTTCATGAGAGCTACCGGGATCTACGAAAATTACGAAAAGAAACAGAGAGCTACCTACAGCTTGCAAAGCAATACAAACGAAATTTTGGTCCAGAGGAACGGGCGCAGCGAAAGTTGATGTACCAGGAGGTCAGCCGAATTCGGGAGGCTGCTGAACAGTTGGAAGAATACATTCGAACGGATGTATTTCAAAGAACGCAAGTTTTTGCCTCTACACTCGTGGGTGCGGGTTCGCATGCACTCAAAGGAATGCAATTTGACCTCGTTTGTATCGATGAAGCTGCCCAAGGATTAGAGGCGGCAACTTGGATACCGATATTAAAGGCGAAGCGGGTGGTTTTTGCTGGAGATCATTGCCAATTGCCGCCCACGATCAAGTCTATCGATGCAGCTAGGCAGGGGTTATCCACTACCTTGTTTGAAAAAATGATTCAGCGTCATTCCCAAGCAGCCCAGCTGCTGCAGGTACAGTACCGCATGCCGGCTACGATTATGGGTTTTTCGAATCAGCAGTTTTATGAGGGAAAACTCCAAGCAGCCCCAAACACGGAGACGCATGCTTTTTCTTCAGATGAACCTGTAATGGAGTGGGTGGATACGGCTGGATCGGGTTATAGCGAACAAGCGGAGGCGGAAAGTTTGAGTACCTTCAATCCCGAAGAAGCCCAGTTTGCCTGTAAGTACCTCAACGATACGATCCTCCGGATTGGCTTTGGGTTGTTTAAGGAAAAAGGTTGGACTATAGGATTGATTGCACCTTACTCTGCACAGGTTCGGCGTCTACGTCACTTGATTTTCGACACCTATACCTTTCCCAACCTAAAGGCTTTTTCCGACTTGATTACCATTGATACGGTAGACGGGTTTCAGGGACAAGAGCGAGATCTGATGTTGATTTCTTTAACCCGTTCCAATGAGCGCGGGGAAATTGGATTTTTGTCTGACAAGCGCCGGATGAATGTGGCAATCACTCGTGCCAAAAGGAAACTAATCTTGGTAGGGGATAGTAGTACCTTGGCGCAGCACGAATTTTTTGATGCCTTGCTTCGTTACGTAGAGGAAAATGGCGAATACAAGAGTGTCTGGGAGTTTATTTAAGTTCTCAGCCCGCTGACTCCTCGTTTGGGTTCGTTGAATCGCTTGCTTGGCCAAATGCTTCTGCTGGGACCAAGGTAACCCATTTACCCATTTTCTTTTGAATGACTTTGAAGTGGTGTTGCTCCTCTGGGGTAATTAGGCTAATGGCGTGTCCAGAAGATCCTGCTCTGCCTGTACGTCCGATGCGGTGGATGTAATCCTTTGGGGAGCGGGGGAGTTCGTAGTTGATCACTAGCGGCAATCCCTGAATGTCAATTCCTCGTGCTGCCAGGTCGGTGGCTACAAGCACCCTTGTTTTCCCCGTCTTAAACTTGGCTAGGGCCTCTGTGCGTGCTCCCTGGCTTTTATCTCCATGAAATGCGACTGATTGAATGCCATTTTTCATCAACTTCACTACCATATTATCCGCTGTGCGGATGGAGGAGGCAAATACTAGAATTTGCTTCCAATCGCCAGATTGAATGAGTTGGCGGAGAAATGGTCCTTTGGTTTCCGGACTTACGCGGTAGGCTTCCTGATGGATAGCATCAGGAGTGAAGTCAGTAGGTGCAACTTGAATTTCAACAGGGTTTTTGAGGAGTTGATGGATAAGAGTAGCGAGTTCCTGATCTTGGGTTGCAGAAAACAGGAGCGTTTGTTTCTTTTTTGGAGTCAGTTCCAGGAGGTGATCCATTTCTTCGCGAAAACCCATTTGTAGAAGTTTGTCTGCTTCATCAATTACCAGCGTTTGGAGGCGTCCAATGCCAACGGAATTTCGGCCAACTAAGTCAACCAGTCTACCCGGGGTAGCAATAAGTACTTCAACGCCTCCCAATTTCATCATTTGAGGATTGATGGAGACTCCGCCAAAGATGGCTAGAGATTTGATGCGTCGGGGGAGGAAACGGCTGAAATTTTCGCTCACTTCTGCTACTTGTATTGCTAATTCGCGGGTAGGAACAAGCACCAAAACGGGTGCCTGTCGGTCGCGTGGAGCTTCTTGCTGCAGGAGATGTTGAAGGATGGGCAAGATATAGGCAGCAGTTTTTCCTGAACCGGTAGGGGCTAGAGCAAGGAGGTCTTTTTTTTGGAGAATTACCGGAATTGCCTCAAGTTGAATGGGGTAGGGCGTATCGTAGTTGGCTCGTTGAATAGCCTTCAGTAGGGCAGTTGTTAGACCTAAGTCAGAAAAAAGCATGGGATTAATTTATACAAAGGTACGAATGCACAGGGAATGGAGTGCTCTTTTGAAAAATGTGTACTCAAAATTTATTTATCCCAAGGTGGTAGCTACACTACGATGAGGCTTATCAAATACAGTGCAGCCATGGCAGAGATGGAAGCAATGAGGGTTCCTAGGCTGTGGGATAAGTTTCCTTGTTTGGTACTCATACCTGAAAGTTGTGTAACTACCCAAAATGCAGAATCATTGGCATGGGAAATTGCTAGGGCGCCAGCGCCGATAGCAAGTGTGGTAAAAACCTTTAGAATATCGGTATCCAATCCTAGAGGACTGAGTAGTGGAGCTACGATGGAAGCAGTAGTGATCATGGCTACGGTGGTGGATCCTTGGGCACATTTGAGTCCAAATGCTAAGAGAAAGGGAAGGAAAAGACCCCAATTGGCACCTTCTAATGCCGTAGTTACCGAAGATCCGATTCCAGAGTTTTGAAGCATTTTACCAAATATAGCTCCAGCACCAGTAATGAAGATTACAGGAGCAGCTGCAACGAGTGCCTCCCCTAGCCAGCCTGTAGCGGCCAAAAGTTTACGATCCAATTTTTTGGGTAGCGTAAATGACAGCAATGCCCCGATAAAAAGGGCGATTACTGGACTTCCAAGAAAGGAAATAAGTTCCTTCAATTTGCCATCACCCAAGGGTTGGGAGGGATAATTTGCTATGGAAGCAAAAAAAATCAAAACCAAGGGACTCAGGATTGGGAGTAGGGATGCAACTAGTTTGGGACGATCTTGATGGGAGATCTCTTGGTTTATGGAGACTACTGTTGGGCGAAGGGGGATTCTGGAAACCCATCTATTTATAAAAAAGTGTACTGGAATTAGCGCGAGGAGGGAGATAAATGTCCCATAAAGAATCACCAGCCCTAGGTCTGCTCCTAGGATACCTGCAGTAGCAATGGGTCCTGGGGTAGGAGGGACTAAGGAATGGCTTATCATAGCGCCCAAGGAAACGGCAACAATGGTGGCCGCATAGGAAACCGAGCTTTTAGCGGACAGTGACTTGGCGATGGGATTCATCATCAAGATGGTGCTGTCCCCGAATACTGGAATCGAGAGTACCCAGCCACTGAGCATCAAAGAAAGATTAATTGATTTTTCTCCTACCCAGGACAACACTTTCTCTGCTAGGACCATGGCGCCTCCTGTTTTTTCGAGAAAGGTACCGAGAATCACTCCCAGCAAAATCAAGAGACCTACACTACCCATTACTCCGCCAAATCCCTCTGTGATGGACTGAAGAATCAATTTAAGGTCCATGCCTACCAACAGACCATACCCTATAGCCCCACCAAATAGAGCGAGAAAGGGATGAATCTCATAGCGAATGATTGCTAGTAAGATCAAAGCCAATACCAAAAGAAGAATAACTAGCGTGAGCATTTTGGGCTTTTTTAGGCGGACAAGTATTTTTTAGAATAAGTTTTATTCACAAGGATTGAAAATTAGGGAAAAATGCAGAAAACCAAACGATTTCGGTGATTTAAAGGATAGATGGTTATTTATATATCCTTTAAATATTGGATGGGAGAGATTTCTATAAAATAAACTAGAAGTATATGCGGTAATAGCCAAGGATAAAATAAGCTAAGACCATGGTTAATTGAGTATTTCAAAAAAAATAGCCCTTAATTCTATTTCTCCACATTTTCAAATTTGATTTTTGGATTGAAGTTGAACTCCCTTGGAGTCCAATCAAATTTTTCATTGAAATCAAGAGGATTAAGTTCATTTAAATCCTAAGTCACTAGAAAAGGCATTTGATTTTTTAACCTTAGGTAAAAGTTCAATTTTCCATTAATTTAATAGGCTAGAACAAAATTTGGTTCATTAAAGCATTGTAAATCACCTTTTCACCAAGCCCAACTGATGCGTAATTCAATCTTACTTTTTTTCTTTTCCCTTTTGGTATTCATGGCTTGTCAGCCTAATAAAAATGCTAAGGTGCAATTCATGCTTTTACCAAGTCCGACAGCTTTCACTATCAGCGGAGAGTCAAAATTGAAAGGGTCAGATTTGGAGTCGAACCTCCAAAGTGCCAAAAATCATTTTATATCAGGGAAACTCCTTTCTGAATTTAAGGATGAGATTTTCACCTTTACACTCGACTCTATTGGGCAGCTTCCTGCTGAAGGTTATTCCCTCTCAGTTGCAACAAAAAATATAGAAATTAAAGCATCAACAAATGCTGGATTTTGGTACGCACTAATGACTTTGGATCAGCTGCTTCAAGATGCCAATGATCAAAATACTTTCCTCCCCCTTTGTGTTATTTATGATGCCCCCGCCCTTGATTACCGTGCAGTACATTTGGATGTGAAGCATCATTTGGAGAAAAAAGAATACTATTTTGAATTAATGGATCGCTTTGCTGCACAAAAGATTAATGCAGTAATAGTGGAAATTGAAGACAAACTGAAATATAAACTTCAACCAGTAGTTGGGGCATCGGATGCTTTTTCAATTGAAGACTGGCAAGCAATCAGTGATTATGCTAGGAAGAGAAATATACGGATTAGTCCATTGGTACAGGGCTTGGGACATGCTTCATTTATCCTGAAGCACAAGGAGTACGCGCATTTGCGTGATGATCCAAAAAGTGATTGGGCTTTTAATCCATTGCATGAGGAAACCTACGAAGTTCAGTTTGACCTGTACGAAGATGCACTTCGGGCATTTCCTCATGCCAATTACCTCCATGTTGGAGGGGATGAAGTACATACTACTGGCAGAAATAGCGGAAAATCCCCTTTAGAACTTCAATTAATCTGGTTGAATCGTGTAAGCGATTATGCTTTGCAAAAGGGTTTGACACCCATCTTTTGGGATGATATGCCCTTGCAAAATGCGGGGGTGTACCGATCTATTTATAATAGGAAATTGACGGCAGTACAAGTCGATAGTATCTGGGCTGTCAATGAGCCTAACTTGAATAAATACATTGACATGTTTCCTAAAAACTGTGTGTACATGCGCTGGAACTATAATATGCCGGAATCTCCAGGAAATATCAAGGCAATGAATTGGTTTACGGATCATGGGTTTAATGTCATGGGTGCTACCGCAGGACAAACGCGTTGGAACCTCATGCCATTAGATCAAAGCAACACCAATAACATTCGAGATTTTGCATTGATTTCCATTCGAAATAAAGCGAATGGCTTGTTACTTACCCTTTGGGATGATGATTCTCCACATTTTGAGTTGTACCAGCGAGGGATATCTCTTTTTGCTGAATACACTTGGACTGGGGAAAAAAGGTCAGGCTATGAACTTCACCAGGCTTATCGTCAACGAGCATTTGGGCCAGCATTGGCCTCTGCAGAGCATGAGTTTATCAATGCTTTGGAAGGTCCAGTGGCGGATTGGAAAAATAGTTTATTGGATAACCAAAGAGACCGAAATAATCTTCGAAAACTAGAAGATCCCATTCATCAGGCAGTAATTCCTTTTCCCAATTTGGATTCTGCTGGGGCATGGAGTCAAAAATACATGGATAAAATTACCAAAGCTGAGGCAAGTAAGCTTCAAGTCGATCAAGTAATAAAGCAAATCCAGTTGGCAAAAAAATCTGGTCTACGTAATGCATATCAACTTGACGTGTATGAGCAGGTGGCCCAGGTGGTTCAATTTTCGAATCAGGCAATCTTGACCCTCGCGGATTATGACGAGCCAAGTGGAGAGAAAAGAGCACAGGCTCGAGCCAAACTCTTGGCAATGGGCGAGGAATGGGCATCCATTCAATCTAAAGTAGAGGAAGTTTATGGAAAAACCCGACAGATCCATAAACCTGCCGATTACATTTTAGACCAGGACCACCACAGACATTTAGCCAATCAGGCCCTGAAGTTTTCCGATTGGCAGTTTTATGTGGAAGGATTGTTTTTGGAGAAAGTAAAAATAGAGCTAAAGTAATGCGCATCATTTAATTATCTCTTCTGAATTCCCGATTTCCCTGATCAAGTAAGGAAGATTTGCATCTGATTTTAGAGTAAAAAAAACTTGAGAAAACATCCTATTTTGAATAGGTTCTAAACCAATAATAAGGTACCTATTGTAGCCTCATAAATATTCCAATTTGACTAAGAATAGAAAATAATAAAGGAGGCCGAGGCCTCCTTTATTCAGTTTAGATTTTTTCTGAAAAAGGCAATGGTTTTTTCCCAAGCCGCTTTTGCTGCGGGTTCATCGTAGCGTGGAGTGCTGTAGTTGTGAAACCCGTGATTTACACCCGGATAGTTGATCATCTCGTAGGTTTTGCCCTCGGCTTTTAGGGCTGCTTCGTAAGCAGGCCAACCAGCATTCACGCGCTCATCCAATTCGGCATAGATAACCAAGAGTGGTGCGTGAATTTGTGCTACATCTGCAGTTTCTGGTTGTCCTCCGTAATAAGGCACCGCAGCCTTTAAGTCTGGGATGCGAACAGCCATCATGTTAGAGATCCAGCCGCCAAAGCAAAAGCCGACCACACCAACTTTTCCATTGCAGTCAGGATGTGTTTTTAGGAATTCATAGGCTGCGATAAAGTCTTCTAGCATTTCTTCGCGCGTACGCTTGGCTTGCATAGTACGGCCTTCGTCGTCATTACCAGGGTAGCCACCAAGTGGAGTCAGGGCATCTGGGGCCAAGGAAATAAATCCGTCCACGGCACACTTTCGTCCTACGTCCTCGATGTAGGGGTTGAGCCCTCGGTTTTCGTGAACCACAATGATGCCAGGAAATTTTCCCTTACCCGTAGGTTTGGATAAGAGTGCTTTGATTTGTCCTCCTCCTTTAGGAGAGTCGTACATCAGGTAGTCCGAACTTTGAAGGCGCTCATCGTCTAGAGCAACAGTTCTTCCCGTATCATAGTCTGGCATCATACTTCCCAGTAAGGCAGTAATGGTAATACCCCCAACAGCATAGACGGAAAGCTTCTCGATGAAGGTTCGTCGGTCTAACTTGTTGTGGCAGTAGTAGTCGTAGAGGTCAAAGGCCTCCTGAGGGATATCTTCTTTGTTGAGTTTTTCCATGGTCTGCTTGATTAGTTGAATAATATAGGAAAAAAATGGGCAAGAAAAATAAGCCTTACATCAACAAGTCCAGCAAGTGTTTAATTGGTTTCTGATCGAGGAGGGCTGGTGCTTTGGTGGTCGTAACTCAGTACTTCTGTCAGTTGCCAGCTTCCGTTTTTCAAGATCCAAAGATGCGTAAATTTTGCGGTACTGGTCCAACGATCCTTCTTTTCCTTCTCTCGGATGTAAAAGTGGTGAATACCAGTTTGGATGGCTCCATAGATTTTGCCATTGTTGAAAAGAGGAAAGACTTCCAAACTCTCGGGAGCG
>JAURGC010000181.1 GCA_030833985.1 Algoriphagus sp.
AGTGGTGGGGTGAACGATGGTCAGGTGAGTGGCTTGTTGCAAGGGGGAGATTTTGTAAAGTTGGGTTCTGGGATTTTTGTAATGAAAGGGTCTAATCCCTACAAGGGGAGTACGACGATTAGTGGGGGTACCTTACAGTTGGGCAGTACGAATAGTATTCCTACGGGTAGTAGCCTTGTCCTATCTGGCGGGGAGTTTAGGTCCGCTGGGTTTAGCAATTCCTTTGCTTCCATTGTCTTATCTGCAAATTCTACACTTCGAATGGGGTCTGGGGTGCATACACTTACCTTCGCCAGCCTAGGCTCATTTGCATCAGGAAGAACATTAACCATTGAGGATTGGCAAGGAACTTATGCAAGTCCAGGGGCTACCGGTACCGCAGGAAGAATAGTATTCACTCCAACTACCTCATCTGCAATATTGAGTCAAATTAAATTCAACAATTCTAGCACCGGAAATATTCATACCAGCATCCAGCTGGGAACAAAAGAAATTGTAGCGGGGAATCAGTAATTGAAGACAGAAATCAATCTGGAATAAAACGAAATAGCAGCTACAAGTACTACTATCCAGGTAAAAAATGGAAACAAACAACTAAGTCTAGGTTTGGCATACAAGTAAGAACTTTCATCATAACCTAAATAATCTAGACTACCAACTAATAACTCTAACCCATGAAATCTGCACAATTAACCAAAAACCTAACTCTCCCTTGTGGTGCCGTTCTTAAAAATCGCTTAGGCAAGTCCGCCATGAGTGAAAACATGGGCTCACGTGGATATACTTCCAATGAGAAGTTTAACAGATTGTATGCCAGATGGGCAGAAGGGGGTATAGGACTCTTGATTACGGGCAATGTGATGGTAGATCGATTTGCCTTGGGGGAAGCACACAATGTGGTCATTGAACAAGGGATTAAAGATTCAAATCTCCCACTTTGGGCAGCAGCAGGAAAAAAGGATGGAACACATATCTGGGTGCAGCTCAATCATCCTGGAAAGCAATCCCCTAAGTTTCTAAGTAAAGAACCTGTAGCACCCTCAGCTATACCGTTGAAAAAGCCTTTGGATCGTTTATTCAATACCCCTCGAGCACTTTTGGAAGAGGAGATTCTAGATCTCATCGCAAGGTTTGCATACGCCGCAAAAGTCTGCAAGGAAAGTGGCTTTACAGGAGTACAAATCCATGGTGCACATGGCTATTTAGTCAGTCAATTCTTATCACCGACACACAACCAACGGGAAGACCGCTGGGGTGGTAGCCTTGAAAATCGCATGCGCTTTGTCAAAGAAGTGTATTTGGCGATTCGAAAAGAAGTAGGGGATTCATTTCCTATTGGCATCAAGTTAAACTCTGCTGACTTTCAAAAAGGTGGATTTACCCAAGAGGATTCTAGGGAAGTGGTCCAGCACTTGAGTGAGCTGGGGATGGATTTAATTGAAATCTCAGGTGGAACCTACGAAGCGCCAGCCATGATGGGCGCTTCGCAAAAAGAGTCTACCAAGACGCGAGAGGCCTATTTTTTGACTTATTGTGAAGATGTTCGAAAGCAGGTAAGCTGTCCACTGATGCTTACCGGAGGTTTCCGATCAGCAGAGGGCATGAATGCAGCTTTGGCTTCAGGGGCTTGTGATGTCATCGGAGTGGCACGGTCACTGGCGATTCAACCGGATTTCCCAAACCAGTTACTTTCTAGTGCAACGGTGACAAGCCAGGTAAAGCCTTTGACTACAGGTTGGAAATTTTTGGATAAAACCTTCCCTTTGGAAATCATTTGGTACACGGATCAACTCCATTTAATGGGAGAAGGGAAAAATCCTAATCCAAAAAAATCAGCCTTAGGATCGGTGTGGAATATGGTTTACAAACTAGGAAAAAATTCAATTAAAAAGGTGCGGTAAAACTTACCTACTAAAATACCGTTGCTGTAAAGAAGAAAAAAGGCCTGAACAAATTCAGGCCTTTTGATTTTAACCGAGTGTAAACTCTGGTAAGTACTTAATTTTTCCTCCTTCCATGGCAGATTCGTGTGCCAGGATTCCCACACAGGTAATGTTGGCCGACTGGGCAGCATTGGGGTAGGGGGATCTTCCTTCCGTAAGTGCTGTAAGAAACTCATGCACCAGGTGGGGATGTGATCCTCCGTGACCTGAACCTTGAATAAAGGATAGGTGCTGGTTATCATCTGAATCGTATACCCCTTGCTGAGTAAAGGATGCAATTTCGGCAGGAAGCAGGTGTGCATAATCTGGGATTTTTACCCGCTCCGGCACTTCACCCGTATGAATTACCGAATCCTCGTGCTCCACAAGGGTCCATTCAAAGGATTTTTTGGAACCATACACATCAAAGCTCTCACGGTACTGTCGAGCGGTATTGAACAGAGAACGCGTAACCTCAGCCGCTAATTCCGAGTCCTTGAGTTTGATATGGCAAGTTTCGATGGCGAAAGGTGATCCATATTTGGGAATCAAGGCTTCATCAATCCTTCCTGATCCCAAGCAAGAAACGTATTCCGCCTGACCTTTTGGCAAGGCCAATACAGGTCCTACGCAGTGGGTGGCATAGTGCATAGGAGGGAGGCCTTCCCAGTACCCTGGCCAGCCCGCCATTTCTTGTTGGTGGGAGGCGCGGAGAAACTGGATTTTTCCTAATTCACCTTTCTCATACATTTCCTTAACAAACAAGAATTCCCGGCTGTAGATGACCGTCTCCATCATCATGTAAGTCAAACCAGTGGATTTCGTCAATTCGACGATCTGTCGGCATTCATCCACCGTCGTAGCCATAGGAACAGTACAAGCTACATGTTTTCCTGCCTTCAATGCTTTGATGGATTGCTCTGCATGATTTTGAATAGGCGTATTAATATGGACCGCATCAATGTTGGGATCCTTTAACAATTCATCGTAATCGGTATATACCTTTTCGATACCAAAGGCTTTGCCAATTTCGTCTGCTTTCTCTTGATTTCTTTGGCATATCGCATACATGTTTGCCAAGGGATGCTTTTGGTAAATGGGGATAAACTCTGCACCAAAACCTAAACCGATGATCGCAATATTGAATGGTCTTTTGCTCATGTGAGTGAAAATGTATGTTGGGTTAAAAAAGAAGTATTTTATATTAGTTCTAGTTCAAACGTATTGGACTCGCTTTATTCGGAAGCCCATTTTTTGAGAAATTTAAGGCCCTCCTTAGCAAATCCATCCTGACTCGGAACCAAGGGTTTCCAGATGCACACAGCGCCTGCAAGCTCTTTTACTTGAGGAGTAAAGCTTTCGATGGAGATCGTACCCTGGTAATTAATGGCTTCGAGGCCTCGTTTCCATGCGGCCCAATTTGTTTGTCCAGTACCCGGAGTGCCTCGGTAATTTTCCGAAACCTGTACATGGATCAATTTATCACCCACACGACGAATTGCTGACTCCAAGTCAGGTTCTTCGATATTGAGGTGAAAGCCATCTAGGACTGCTTTTGCTTGAGGTTCATTGATGTCATCAATCAAGCGCATCAGATCTTCGGCCGTATTGATGAGGTCTGTTTCAAATCGATTAAGTGTCTCAATCGCCAAGTCTAGCCCAAATACCCCTGCACGACGGCAAACTTTCCTGAGATTTGTTACAGCAAGATCCCATTCGACCTTTCTCTGTTCAGGAGACACAAGTCTTGCCTTTCCTACAGCCGAATACATGGGGCCCGCCACAAAACCTG
>JAURGC010000147.1 GCA_030833985.1 Algoriphagus sp.
ACCATGTAGGCAAAAATCGTCCAGGGAGCTCCCGCAAACCCAATTAGTGGTACTCTGCCTTGTAAGTTTTTCTTTGTGATTTGGATCGCATCCATCACGTATTGCAGATCGTTGTCTCCTTCGGCTATACGAAGTTTTTTTAGATCCGCTTGAGAGCGTACGGTTTCGGGAAACCACGGTCCTTTCTTTTCCACCATTTCATAAGGCAAGCCCATGGCCTCTGGAATAACAAGGATGTCTGAAAAAATAATGGCGGCATCTACTCCAAGTAGATCTACTGGCTGAATGGTCACTTCCGCAGCAAGTTCGGGTGTTTGGGCGAGTTCGATAAAACCAGATACTGATTCTCGAACAGCGCGGTATTCTGGAAGAATTCTTCCTGCCTGGCGCATCAACCAAACGGGAGTTCTTTCGGTTTTTTCACCTCTCGCTGCGCGAAGCAGCAGATCGTTTTGGAGTTTCATGGGGCAAAGATACGAGTGGAAGGGAAAACAGGAACTGAATTCAGAAAAGGGAACAAGAAAAAGAATGGAATAGATGCTAGGAAGCGAATGAATGCAATTAGCGAATTGGAGCTAAGACATGTACTTCGGTTTCACTAACGATTTTGTCAATGTAATAACCACTCAGCATCAGGTTATTGGCCTTAGCATAGTCTTGAATCTTTTCCTTGATGGTTTCTGGACTAGGCATTATCCATTTGTTGCCCGTTATTTTCGCCAAAATGTAACGAGTCTCAGACCATTTTTTAACAGCCAAGTCTGCTGTGCCAAAGGGAAGGTTTATTCCTACAAAAACTTCAAGCGTATCCAGTTTTCCTGCCGGTTCCACATAATATATGGTGTGCAACAAGGTTCCAGGATGCAACTTTTGGACCCCTTGAATAGTTTGAAACAATTCCTCAAGATTCTTATCTAAGGGGATGCCTCTGAAAGTTTGGCCAGTAAGGGTGTCGGGGGATTTGGTTACAAGACTCAATTCTATAGGGCGATTGCCTCCTAGGTAATTAAAAATAAGGGAGCCACTTGTACCAAGGACCACTAAAATGAGGACGATGCCGCCAATTTTTTTCATAATCAAAACAACTATTTGAAACCTATGCCTTCCTGTACTTTGGAGTAGGTGTAATGGATTAGTTTAGAATGGGTTTCCCATCTCATCTAATAAGTTAAAGTGTTGCCATTTTTCGTTGCATTTGATGCAGTTGGGTGTAATAGCCATCTTGCTCCAGTAAAGACTCGTGGGTACCTCGTTCCATAATTTCACCTTTGTGTAGGACCAGGATTTGATCGGCCTTTTGAATCGTGGATAGGCGGTGAGCAATTACGATAGAGGTCCTTCCTTGCATCATTTTTTCGATAGAATCCTGGATCAATTGTTCTGTTTCCGAATCTACGGAGGAGGTAGCCTCGTCCAAAATCAAGATTTCGGGATTGTAAACCATGGCCCTTACAAAAGAAATTAGTTGGCGTTGCCCTACGGAAAGGGTGGCACCACGTTCCATCACATTGTAGTCCAATCCACCTGGTAACTTTTCAATGAATTTTGCTGCGCCTACTAGTTCGGCAGCTTCCAGGACTTGTTCCCTGCTGATGTTGGGATTGCCTAGGGTGATGTTTTGATAAATGCTACTGGAAAATAAAAATACATCTTGCAACACGACGCCAATGTGCTTTCGAAGGGCGCTCAATTCAAATTCTTGGATGTTGGTACCGTCGATGCGAATAGCTCCTTTGTTGATTTCATAAAATCGTGAAATCAAATTGATGATAGAGGATTTGCCGGCTCCTGTAGCGCCAACTAGCGCAACGGTCTGTCCTTTTTTTACTTCAAAGGAAATATTTTTGAGCACATAGTCTTCTTCCTTGTAGGCAAACCAAACCTGATCCAGGCATACATTCCCTTGTATCTTTTCTGGGCTGAAGCTGCCTTCATTAGCAATGTGCTCACTGGAAGCGAGGAGCTTGAAGATTCGAGAGGAACTTACTACACCCATTTGGAGGGTATTGAATCGGTCTGCAATCATCCGAATCGGTCGGAAAAAGAGTTGCAGGTACATAATAAACGAAATCAAAATACCGATTTGTAGCTCCATACCGAGGACGCCAACTGCTCCATACCAGACTACGAGTCCAATGCCAATAGCTTGGATGATTTCAGCCACTGGGAAATAGATGGAATAGTAAAGTACCGAGCGGATGTGAGCTGCACGATGCTCTCGGTTGATTTCCTTGAATTTCTCGTATTCTCTTTTTTCCCGATTAAAAAGTTGGACAATAGTCATCCCTGTAATGTGTTCCTGGAGGAAGGAATTCAGGTTGGCAACAGCATTGCGTACGTCGTTGAAGGTCACTTTAATCTTTTCCTTAAACACGTAGGTAGAAATCACCAATAAGGGTAGCGTACTGAGGGACACGAGGGTAAGTTTCCAGTCGATGTAAAACATGACTCCTAAAATCGTAATGATTTGCAGTAGGTCTCCGATGATGGCTGCAAGTCCTTCGCTAAACACATCTGCGAGGGTTTCAATATCTGATACATTTCGAGTAACAAGTCGTCCAATGGGGGTGTTATCAAAAAACTGAAGACGGAGTTTTAACAAATGTTTGTACAGGCGAACGCGTATGTCTTTGATGATGACCTGCCCAATCCAACCCGAATAATACGTATGTGCCCATTGGGCAAGTGCCTGAATGACCATAAGTCCTACCAGGAGGGTTATGATGCGGAGCAGGCCTGGGGCATCTCCAACGGCTACATGCTCATCGATCGCAATTTGGATGAAATAGGGCCGCGTTGGAGCAAGAATGGCCAAAGTTATCGTCAAGACAACCAGAAAATAGAATTGCTTTTGGTAGGGCTTTACATAGGTGTACAGCTGGCGCAAAACTGTCATGTCTAGGATCTCTCCTGCTGATTCTTTTTCTTTTTCTAAGCTCAAAGCGGGGTTAGTCTAGGTAAATGTGTGTTGGATACTCAATTTGACTCAAAAATAAGCCTTTTGCAGGGGCTGTTTTGCCTGCTTGGGTGCGGTCTCGGGAAGCAAGAACTCGGTGTAAATCTGCCACAGGACGCTGCCCAAAGCCTACTTCGAGTAAGGTGCCCACTATGGACCGGACCATTCCTCTCAAAAAGCGGTTGGCCGTAATGTGAAAAAGCAATTCTTCCCCATTTGGTTCCCAATATGCTTCGAAAATCTTACATCGAAAGTGACTTACATCGGTATGTACTTTGCTAAAGCATTCAAAATCTTCGTAGTCGAGCAAGAGTTGGGCTGCTTCATTCATTAGGGTAACATCAGGCTGCTGAAAAAGTTGCCAAGCCAGGTCTTTTAAAAACGGATTTTTGGAATAGGTAATTCGGTAGAAATAGGAGCGTTTGGTGGCGTCAAAGCGTGCGTGCGCATCAGGGTATACTTTTCGGGCGGTATAAATAGCAATGTCATGGGGTAGAATGGCGTTGATGCCTTTGATGAAATTTTCTCCTAACTCCGGTTCATTTAAATCAAAATGACACACTTGCTTGCTGGCATGTACCCCGGTATCTGTTCGACCACTTCCCATGACGGAGATGGGTATTCGAAAGTAGGTGCTTAATGCCTTTTCTATGCATTCTTGTACTGAGGTGGCATTTTGCTGGATCTGCCAGCCATGAAATGCGCTGCCCTTGTAGCTGAGTTCTAGAAAATACCGGGTTGTCGAGTCGTTCATGGCTTCACAAAGATACGATTCCGAATGAAATCATCCGTTACTTGATTATCCCGGGATAAGCCGTTTTCTTTGTTAAAAAAATAAACACTATGATTCAGCGGGTTCAATCCATATTTCTTTTTTTAGTGGCTGTAGCTATGGGGGTGACTATTGGAAGTCAGTTTTGGATCCAAGAAGGGGTAGCAGGAGCTTCTTGGAGCCTCACAGCTTTTGTACTTACTCACCTAGATTCTTCGGGGGAAGTAATCGAAACTTCTTCTAAATGGTATTTGGCAGCTTTGGCTTCATTTGCTGGGCTCTTAGCTTTAATTTCTATTTTCCAGTACCGCATTCGCTCCCGGCAATTGCTGCTCAATATGATTAATTCTCTGGTAATGGTCTCCTTAGTGGCAGCAACTTTCTTAACAACAAACGGAATCAATGCTGATCTGAGCTCTCAAGATGGAGGTAATTATGGAGTTGGTTTTTGGTCTATTTTAGTAGCTATGGTCATGAATATGCTGGCCAATCGCTTTATCAAAAAGGACGAAGCGCTAGTTCGCTCGGTAGATCGGATTCGATAAAAGGAAGCCTTGTGAAATCGCAAGGCTTTTTTATGAAAATGATTTTACACCTTTCCTAGACTTTTCTAACTTGTTGTAGTTGAACTTGTACTTATGAAATTTGAAACCCTAACTATTCACCTTAGCAATGGGACTCACGAGAGTCACGGCGCTGTGGTGCAGCCCATTACCTTGAGTACCACCTTTACCCATGGAAATGAAGGAGGGATGCTGTATTCACGTGCCAACAATCCCAACCGACATTCTTTGGAGCAGGTCTTGGCAGCCATGGAAAAGGGAGCCGATGCAGCTGCCTTTTCTTCGGGCAATGCCGCCGGTACCGCCGTATACCAGGCGCTCGCACCTGGCTCCCATATCATTGCTCCTGATGACATGTACCATGGGCTCCACAATTCCATGGTGCAGCTCTTTGCCGGTATCCATGAAGTAACCTTTGTGGATATGAGTGATCTAGCTGCAGTGAAGAATGTCATCCGACCCAATACGGCCCTATTTTGGGTGGAATCTCCTTCCAATCCCCTCTTGAAGGTGACGGACATTCGTGCGATTTCGTCCTTGGCCAAGGCACAGGGTGCGATTATGGCTTGTGACAATACCTTTGCTACGCCGGTATTCCAAAATCCTATTGATCTCGGTGCAGATTTGGTCATGCACAGCAGTACCAAGTACTTTGGAGGCCATTCGGATATCCTTGGAGGAGCTTTAGTTACGGCAAAAAAAGATGCTTTCTGGGAGAAAATCAGAAATGTGCAGCGCATAGGGGGTGCAGTGCCTTCGCCTACTGACTGCTATTATTTGACACGAAGTATCCGTACCCTGGCTTACCGAATGAAAGGCCATGCAAGCAATGCCAAAGCCTTGGCAGAATTTTTAATAAATCATCCTCAAGTTGAAAAAGTATTCTACCCAGGATTGGCTACCCATACCGATCATGCGGTAGCTGCCCAACAGATGCATGGCTATGGAGGGATGGTTTCCTTCACGGTAAAAGGTGGAGCGGCCGATGCAGATCGTGTGTTGTCCAAACTTCAATTCTTCGTCAATGCAACTAGTTTAGGAGGTGTCGAGAGTTTGATCGAGCGAAGGGCTGCGGTGGAAGGGCCAACTACAACTACTCCAGAAAACCTACTTCGTGTATCTGTAGGGCTAGAGCATATGGATGATTTGATTGCTGATATGAAGCAGGCCCTTGGATAAGATTGGCTTACGGATGACGGACCACGGTTCACAGCCCATTTAATTAAATTTCAAACCCTATTCCAGGGGTAATGGTCTTTTTAAGGATACTTTTTGAAAATATCATAAATAAGAAAGGTCTCGCTCGAGCGGGACCTTTTTGCTTACTTGTAGATTTGGACAGGCCAACTGTCGTTGCCTAAGTTGATGTCGGTTGTCACCTTATCGGGATCGATCACCACCTGCTTGATCTTCTTGCTTCCTTTGTGTAGGTAGCTCCAGCTGTCTCCCCGCTGCCAGATTTCCACTGGCAACTTTACGCGCTCGGTTGCATTGTCTGTGTAGGTGATTTCAAGGGTTACTGGCATTGG
>JAURGC010000035.1 GCA_030833985.1 Algoriphagus sp.
AGCGTAATAACTGGATTCAAAAAGGGGAATATCAATAAATGATTGCGGGAAATCGAATACGAGCATGACTACCCGTACTACAAACAGAATTATGGAACCATATCCAATTGCTTGCCAAACTTGGCCTTTATCCCATTTCTTTTTTAAAAAAATAAAGCTGAGAAATGCATATAAAAGAAATATGGAACTACTAAATACAAGTAAGGGGGTATTCCAAGATTTACCCACTGAAACAAAGCCAGGCTGAAATTCTATGCCAAATAGAGGCTGTCCAAAGCTTGAATTTACTGAAAAGGTACCTTCCTCAGGATTTGGAAATAATGTAAAAAGGGAATTGCCAAATACCGCTTGATTTGGCCCCATATTCACATACTCATTTTGTAGAGTACCTGGCCAAACTAGACGGTAAGCTTGTACAAAATAACTAGTAGGAGAGGCAGATTGGATTCTTTGCTGCTTGACCAAAAAAGTGCCAGATGGGGAGATCAGAAGCTGAACTTCCTTTTCAATGTCTAGCGAAGCAAAGTCTAATACAAAATCATTGGTAGACCAAAAAAGCAATTTCTTTTCCGAATCAACAATAAAAAAAGGGTACACAAAGGTACTTGTCCGAATTCGCTCAAAACTCAGAGAATCTACCTGAACTCCTTGGGATTGAAATGCTTCAAAATCGAGATTCCATGCTTCTTCTACTCCATGAATCTTTTTTTCTATTGCCGAAACATACTCTTCCTGCTGATTTTTTTGATAAACAAAAAAATTCAAAATTAGCGCAACTGGCAGAAGAAATACTACTCCTAGAAATAGCAGTCTTTGAATTGAAAGCTTCATGAAGACTAAAAATAATTGGAATTATCCGCAATTATACTAGGAACAAAATATCCATTTTTTCCACTGCGTCCAATACTTCATTGATCGCGGCCCATCGGTCACCAAGTTGAACTTCAACTGGTGCTTTCTTTGGTTCAGGATGCAAAATCGGGTGATCTCAAAAATAACAGGGCAAATACTTGCACCAAACTTTGCTAAATAACATTAACGCGTTTGGAGTTTGGATTTCTTCTTTTTTGATGCCCTATACCAGAAAAAACCAATGATACCAACCATCAAATAAGGCATCACCACCAAATATAAAATCCCATTATTTAAACCTGCGCCTATCGAAGCGTCTCCATTGCTAACATTATTCTCTACCGAAGCACGGCACATGGCACACTGTCCCATAGCTCCTAAATGGATAAAAAAAGTTAGTATAAGTAGTAAAAGCGCCTTAGATTTCATCTTTTTTTCTTCAATTACCTTTAAAAATTAGGGGTATAGTATGGTGAAATCATTAAATAGACGATTACACCGGTAACAGACACGTACAACCAAATTGGATAAGCATACTTCACTACTTTACGGTGTCTTTCACGTTGATTCGTGTAGCCATAGTAGTAGGCAAATAAAATCGGGAATAGTGCTATTGCTGCAAACAAAATATGGGTAATCAACAAAAAATAATAGACGGTCCGAATAGACCCCTCGCCTCCAAAAGGAGTACTTTCAGCAGCACTGTGGTAGATGACATAAGAAACCAAAAATATCGCTCCAAGAATAAAAGCAACAGTCATGGTAGCCCCATGCAAACCGTATTTTTTTTGTTTTATAAATACCAAGGCTACAACCAATGCTATTGAAGCGGCAGTATTAATAACTGCATTGAGATGCGGAAGAAAATACACCCAGCCACCTAAAGACGTAAGTTTGGCTGGCATAAACAACAGTACTGCCACTGCCAAAGGTATAGCTATAGAAATACCAACAATCCAATTTTTAACCTTTGCTTCTTGAGAATCTTGTTGTACAGAATTATTCATTGCCATAAAGTAAAATTTTTGTTTCTAATAGCAACAGATCCACCTCTTCACGGGTAGTTCCGCTGTAATAACCTCGGATACGACCTTGGTCATCGATCAAAATAAATTTATCACTGTGTACAAAATCATCGGGCACCCCATTTCCATCCAAAGCAGGAAGTACAAAACCACAGCGAGCCAATTGAAAAGTCTCTTCCTTTGATCCGGAAAGGAAGTGCCATTTGCCTGGAATCGCATGGTGCTTCGCTGCGTATTCTTTTAAAACTTGAGGCGTGTCGTAAGTGGGATCAATACTGATAGAAAAAATTTGAACGCGAGGATCATCTTGAAAGTGATCATTTACTCGCTCCATTTCCTTAGACATTACAGGACAAATGCTGGGACAAGAAGTAAAAAAGAAATCCACAATAGTGATCCTTCCTTCCATTTGCGCTCTACCAAAAGGTTGTCCATCCTGATTCGTAAACGTAAAATCAGGAATAGAATGCTGCAAACTATCGGAAGCAGGGCATTCTTGAAATGGGTTATCCACACCAGTTTGAAAGAAAATGGGTAAATCGTACTCATTTTTCCCAAACCCCTTCAAAAACAAGAAGATTAAAATGGGGATCAGTAAGATACAAACAAGGACCAAGCCTTGAAGAATTCGAATACTTCGCATATAGGTTGTAACAAAAAAGAAGGTTGAAGTGATTCACTTCAACCTAACTTTTTTTCAATTAATATTTTTTTACCAACGCATCAAAAAGATGTCTGATCCTTCCTTAACTAAAGCTATTACTAGCCAAATTAAGAAGATAAGCGGGACAATAATGGAATAAAAAAGTGGCTTAGCTTCATCACCTAAGTGCATAAACTCCATCATGATGTATTTGGCTTTCCAAATAGTCAACAAGATAAACAGCGTGTAAAGTAGGATACCTCTATCCATAGTAAAGGCCATAATAAACTCCGAGACCGTTATTGCAAGGAGAATTAAAGCAGTTTTCCAGATTTTTTTGATTTTATCTTCGTTTCGAGGAGTTACCTGAAGCGTCGATTTAGTGTCTTGAATTTCCATAATATGCGAATTGAAATACTTAAATCAAATAAAATAAGGTAAATACAAATACCCAAACCAAATCCACAAAGTGCCAATAGAGACCGATTTTCTCTACCATTTCATAATGACCACGCTTGTCGTAAATTCCTACTGCAGCTTGATAAAAACAAAGGAACAACAAGAAAACTCCAATGGTCACGTGGAATCCATGGAATCCAGTAATAAAGAAAAATAACTGTGCAAAAGATGCTGGCCCATATTCATTGACCATCAAATTGGCACCAAAGACAGTTTCAGATACATTCTGTCCAAGTCCATTTACATAGGTAAGCATTGAGCCTCCATCTGTTCCATGGATAAAGTGTGACCACTCCCATGCCTGGCAACTTAGGAAAGTAATTCCTCCAAGGAGTGTCCAAAGCATCCATTTTACTACATCATTTCGGTCGTTCCGATGTCCTGCTTCAACAGCCAATACCATAGTTACCGAACTAGCAATCAAGATAAAGGTCATGATTCCTACAAATATTAATGGAGCATGTACTCCATGTAAGAATGGAAGCGCCTCAAATACCAATTCGGGCACTGGCCAGTACTCGTTGGAACCTGTGAAGGTTTCCGCAGCACCCGCATAAGCAGGATAGCTGACACGAATGGCCAAATAGCTGATTAGAAAAGCAGCAAAAGTAAAGATGTCAGAAAGTAGGAAAAACCACATCATGAGTTTTCCATAGCTAGCTTTTAGGGGTTCGTTTCCTCCTCCCCAAACGCCTCTTTTCGTGCTTGCTTCGATAACGGTAGAATGCGCAGACATAGGTGAATAGTGTACTAGGTTAATTTTTAATGATTCAAAAGCAGAAATAAAAACAAATACAACCACAAACCTCCAAGGAAATGCCAATACGTTGCCGCCATATCCAAGGTATTCAATGCTTGTGAATGCACTTTGTATCTAAAGGTTGAAATTAATACAATAATCAGAAATATCACACCGCTGATTAAGTGAACCGCATGTAATCCAGTGAAAACATACAAAAAAGATCCAGCAGGATTCCCAACAAAAAAAACTTCGCGGTCTACCAAAGCTACCCAACTGTACCATTGTCCTATTAGAAAGCCTATCCCAAGTAGGACTGTAAACACCATACCCAACCTTAACCCAACAAAATTATCCTTTTTAGCAGAATAATAGGCCACTTGCAGTGCAATTGAGCTTAGAATTACAATTCCTGAGGTATACCAAAATATCTCAGGCAATTCGTACTCCAACCAATTGCCTTCTGCCTGACGAACAATGTATGCACTCGTCAAGGCTGCGAAAATCATCACCACAGTAACTAAAAACAACCAAAGCGCAAACTTTTTGGGATGCATACTAATTGGCTGCTCGACGATATCGATATATTTCAATTCACTTTCCATGACTTAAGGCATTTTGTCTAACAAATACGCAATCTGAACCACTGGCAAATAGAGGAAAGACCCAAACATGATTTTCAAGGCTGACTTTCGAGAACAATCCCGCATCAATGAAAACGTCTGCGCCAAGAACAATACCCCACACACAGTCGCAACAATTCCTGAATTCAACCCCACTAACCCAAAATAACTAGGTAAAAGACCCAGAGGCAATAGAAAGAGGGTGTAAATCATAATTTGAATAGCCGTATTCAAATCTTGCCCCCCACCACTTGGAAGCAATTTAAATCCAGCACGCTTGTAATCTTCATCACTTACCCATGCTATCGCCCAAAAATGAGGAAACTGCCAAATAAACTGAATTCCGAAAATAATTAAAGCCTCGTACGTAATTGCCCCTGTGGCAGCAGTCCATCCCAACAAAGGAGGCATCGCCCCAGGAATTGCGCCTATAAATACTGCAATAGGTCCCACACGTTTGAGCGGGGTATAGGCAAAAACGTAAAGAAGCATACTCAATACGCCCAATGCAGTAGTCAAGGGATTGGTAAAAATCCAAAGTAAGGCAATCCCAAAAAATGCGATACATCCTGTAAACCAATATGCTTCCTGTAAGGATATCAACTGTAAGGGCAAAGGGCGATGCTGAGTTCGCTTCATCAACTTATCAAGATCTCGCTCCATAATCTCGTTGGCTGCACCTGATGCCCCCGAAATAAAAAATCCTCCCAACACCAAGCCAAAAAACCCTGGCCATCCAAAATCTATTCCCCGATCACCAAGGATATATCCAAATACAGCTGAAAAGGTAACCAATGCAGACAACCTGAATTTAATTAAATCAGAATAAGCGGATAACCTGCTTTTTAGAAGGCCTGCAAAACTGTTCGAATTCATCTCTACAGTACTCATAGGTAACTTTCAGTTTTAATTTGTGATGCTTCTTTCAATCGAAGCATTAGTATGAATTGTACTCCCAAAAGGACAGATCCAACTAGCAAATGAACTGGCTGCAAATAAGCAGGTATCCCAAAATAAGCCATCCCCATTCCTGACGCAATTTCTAAAATCAAAAGAACAAAAAGTGCTTGATTCCAGATAGTAAAAGGACTATTACGAGATGAATACTTCATCACCCAAGCAAAATAAAGCACATGGATCCCGACCAACAGGATGGAAAATGAACGATGAATCAAAAAGACAAGACCCGAATTCTCAACCCATTCCTTTCGAAGGAGGTTTCCCATCGCAAAAGACACTTGATCAATAGCTTCTCTTACCTGAGTACCCAATATCACTTGTATAAGCATCAACAGTATCGCACTAATTAAAACCCATACTATTTTCTTGGGCATAGGATGAATTTTATTTTGCATCAATATTAGCCGAGCTGCCCTACGATTACTGTAAAGAAGCACAGCCACAAGAGCCAATGCCAATAGCATGTGTACGGTGATCATCCAGGCCAATAAGTTTGTTGACACAACGATTGAACCAATCCAACCTGTAAATCCTACTAGAAAAAAAGCAATCAAAGCAGTTATTGAAATCCACTTGTCCTGAGACCATAAAGAGAAGGATTTAATCAATGTTGCAAAAATTAAAAGTCCAATGACCACACCTATCAGTCGATTGACATATTCAATCCACGTTTTTGTTGCATTAAACTCCTCTTCGATCAAGATGGATTTATCATTGGCCAATTGATCAGCAGTTTGGGTAAATCCAAGACTCGAAAGAGTAGCTATAAATCGATTGTTCTTTGCGAGACGTTTTTCTAGGTAGATCTGTTGGTAATTTTCTGGAAGTTGGTCTACCCGAGTAGGAGGCACCACCGATCCAAAGCATTTGGGCCAATCAGGACAGCCCATCCCTGAGCCGGTACTTCGAACAATCCCACCTACCAGAATTAGAAAATAAACAGCTACCACAGTAATGCCTGAAAGGCGAAGGTAGCTGTTTATCTTACTTTTAGTGTTTAGACTCATTTGCTACCAAATCCGCTTCCTCTCTCATAATCTCTAGCTCAACTTTCACTAACTCTTGCTCATGTGGCAAGTTGGATTCTGGAGTCTGAGACAAAGGAATATGCTGAGGAATGAAGTCTTCAGCAGCACCTGGCTTAGAATAATCGTAAGGCCATCTGTATACCGTAGGAATCTCACCAGGCCAGTTACCATGCCCTGGATGCAATGGAGTCGTCCACTCCAAGGTATTTGAATTCCAAGGATTCAGAGTAGCCTTTCTTCCTCTATACATGCTGTAAAAGAAGTTGAATAAGAAAATAGCTTGAGCTGCAAACGTAATAATTGCAGCAATGGATACGAACATATTCAAATCCGTATAAGAATTGGTAAACTCAAAATTAGTCCAAGAGTAATAGCGTCTTGGGAATCCCGCGATACCAATGTAATGCATGGGGAAGAAAATCATATACACCCCCACAAAAGTAAACCAGAAGTGAATGTACCCTAATTTGGCATCCATCATCCGACCAAACATTTTAGGGAACCAATGGTACACTCCTGCCATCATACCAAAGAAAGAGGCAGATCCCATAACCAAATGAAAGTGTGCGACTACGAAATAAGTGTCGTGCAATTGAATATCAATGGCAGAGTTACCCAAGAAAATACCAGTCAATCCACCAGAAATAAAGAAAGAAACCAAACCAATGGAAAACAGCATACCAGGCGTAAAGATCAAATTTCCTTTCCAAAGCGTAGTCAAGTAGTTAAATACCTTTACTGCCGATGGTACAGCAATAATAAGAGTCAAGAACATGAAGATAGATCCAAGGAAGGGATTCATTCCTGATACGAACATATGGTGTGCCCATACGATAAAGGAAAGAATAGTGATTCCTAACATGGAAATGATCATTGCCTTGTAACCGAAAATTGGTTTGCGCGAATTGGTTGCGATTACCTCAGAGGTGATTCCCAAGGCAGGAAGTAACACAATGTACACTTCTGGGTGTCCCAAGAACCAGAACAAGTGCTGGTACAATACTGGACTACCACCCGTATTTGGCAAAGCTTCACCCGCTACATAAATATCAGAAAGGTAAAAAGAGGTTCCAAAACTACGATCGAATACCAACAAAAGTGCTGCAGCAAAAAGAACAGGGAAGGACAATATACCAATTACAGCAGTAAGGAAGAATGCCCAAATCGTCAATGGAAGTCTAGAAAACGACATTCCTTTGGTTCGCAGGTTGATTACTGTAGTGATGTAGTTAATCCCTCCTAATAAGGAAGAAGCAATAAAAAACACCATTGCGATCAACCAAAGTGTCATTCCCATTCCAGAACCAGGAATTGCTTGTTCCAAGGCAGACAATGGCGGATAAACCACCCAGCCACCCGCAGCAGGTCCTGTTTTTAAGAAAAGAGAAATAAACATGATCACGCCAGATACAAAAAAGAACCAGTAAGAGAGCATGTTCATAAATCCTGAAGCCATGTCTCGAGCTCCAATTTGAAGTGGGATCAAGAAATTAGAGAAAGTACCACTCAAACCAGCAGTCAATACAAAGAATACCATGATGGTACCATGCATAGTGACCAAAGCTAAGTAGAAGGTAGGGTCTAATTTACCTGCTTCATCAATCCATCCCCCTAATAATGGGCGAAGGAATTCCAAATTCATGTCTGGAAATCCAAGTTGAAGACGGAATAATGTAGAAAGAAATCCACCAATAAGTGCCCAAAACATACCTGTTACCAGAAACTGCTTGGCGATCATTTTATGATCAGTGGTAAAAAGATATTTGGTGATGAAATTATCATGATGCTCGTGATCATGAGAATCTTGGTGCTCGTGAACTGCTGTGTTTTGAGATGCAACTGTTGCTGTAGCCATAACTTCGTTTATTTTTTTAATTCTCCCCGTTAATTAATCCCTGCTAATTCTTTTGTTTCACTCTTTAACCCTTCTGCTAAAGAAGGGTTTTGTTGAATAAATGTTTTTTGTTCAGACAACCATTTTTGGTAAGCAGCTGGCTCCACTACCTCAATTACTTTTTTCATGGAAAAATGTCCTCTTCCACAAATTTCGGTACAAGCGATTTCGTACTCAAATTCAGGATTCTTTAATTCTGCCCTCATCTCTTCGGTGGTTTTGGTCGGTACAAACCAAAAACGAGTAGGCATACCTGGTACTGCATCCATTTTCAAACGCATGTGTGGCGCAAATACGGAATGTAGGACATCTCTTGCGCGAATTTTAAATAAGACAGGCTCACCTTTTGGAATCACTACTCTTGGAGATGGAAAATCATCAATAGAATTTTTATCCGTAAAATCAATTCCATGTGAATTAGATGCATTGATCAATCGGTAGTCGTAGTCTCCTAAAACATTATCCTTACCTGGGTAACGTACATCCCAAGCAAACTGGTAACCCATGATTTCTACCACATGCGCTTTTTCAGGAGCAGGAGCTGTGATATCTGACCAAGCCATCCATCCAGAAATTACCAAACCAGCCATAACCACTCCTGGAACAGCAGTCCAAATAATTTCGAGCTTGTGGTTTTCTGGATAAAAAGCAGCTTTTCTTCCTTCTTTGTATTGGTACTTGTAAGGAAATACGAAAAGTAAAATATGTGTAATCAAGAAAACTATACCAGTTACCGCCATGGTAATCCAAAACAATTCATCTGTAATTACTCCATGTTCTGAAGCAACTGGCATCTGGTAATTATCAAACTCCTTAACAGAATACCAGAACATCAATGCACCTGATCCTACCAAAAAAACAAGGAACAAGAATGCATTTACCTTATTACTACCTGTTGCGATTTTTTTATCTGACCCTTTTACTACAGAAACCAAGGTTTGAATTCTGTAGACCATCCAAACTACGGATAGTAACAAAAGGGCTCCAACTGCAATTAGAAATCCGTACATAGCTTTTTTTTCGGATAATGATTAAATGTGGTGATTGTAACTTTCCTCTAGCATCGGGTGATTCTTTGCTATTAGATTTTTCTTTGCCAACGCTCCTAATACTACATAAGCCACCAAAGACCCGTATACCAAGAACATCCCTACTTCCAACAAACCAAGGCCTCCATTGTGGCCTAAGGTACCCGGCTGCACCATTAAGGTAAAATCAATCCAATGTCCTACCAACAAAATCGTACACACCAACTTCAAGAACACTCCATGTCTTTTTGAATCTCTAGTCATCAAAACGAAAAATGGTAAAAAGAAGTTCAACCCTAAATTAACAAATATAAAGGGGCTATAAACATCGCTCGAAAGGCGCTCAATGAAGTAAACAGTCTCTTCTGGGATGTTTGCATAGTAAATCAATAAGAACTGAGAGAACCACAAATAGGTCCAGAAAATAGAAAACCCAAACACAAACTTACCCAAGTCATGCACGTGGTTTTCATTAACCATTTCTAAATACCCTTTGCCCTTCAAGAAAAGAACAATCAAGGTAATCGCAGAAAGTCCAGATACAAACCAAGAGGCAAAAACATACCAACCAAACAAAGTTGAGAACCAGTGGGTATCAATAGACATCACCCAATCCCAAGCAGAAACTGAAGAGGAAACTGCAAAGAAAACCAAAAAGTATGCAGACCAACTTCTCATTTTATACCAATGGGATGAGCCACCCAATTGATCTTCTTGAGCTGATATTTGTTTGAACTTGTTAAAAAAGAATACCCAAAAACCAAAGAAGAGCACCATTCGGGCAATATAGAATAGTGGGAAAGTTCCCTTTTCCATAGGCCAAAAGAAAAATGCTCCTTTTCCATCAATGATTTTATCGTATTGCGGATCGTTTTGATCAAATAGGTAGGCATGGGTCCAGTGGAAGAGATCATGATTTGCCACAAAAAAAGTGGCTATCATTAACACTCCGGCGATTGGCAGCCAGTTGCCCAATGAAAGCATGACACGCAAAATGGGCGCAGACCAACCAGCTTGCGCTGCAAATTGGATAGCAAAGAAAAATACCCCAATGATGGCTATACCTGTGAAAAACACATTATTGACCCACAAACTGGCATACAAACGCTCGTACCAATGGAAAGCATGGGCTCCAGCGGCAGCGCCTTCCTCGTGGTGACCACCTGTGATGGCCAATACAATCCCGATTCCTAAAATAATAGCACCAATGACCAATACAGTCAAGATGGATTTTTTAATGGACGCAGTGAAATCAAATCGCTGATCCAAATTATAGTGATGTTCGCCGTGATGAGCCATGATTACTTTGCTGGATTTTCTGTTGCTACCGCGGTAGATTCTGCTACTGGTACTGCTTCTGCAGCTGCAGCTTGACCTTGGATAACTTGTTTAACATAGTGAACAATTTTCCATCTGCTTTCAGCAGGAATTTGAGATCCATGTGCCCCCATTCTACCCTTTCCTTTGGTGATGACATGGAAAATGTGGCCTTCAGGAAGGTTGACATATGCGCCACCCTTCAAATTGGCAACTCCACCAATAACCTCACCGGCTTTACCATCTCCTTCCCCACCTTTTCCATGACAGGCATTGCAGTACTGGAGAAATAGTTTTTCACCGTCTTTTAAAATTTCCTCCGAACTGGTAACTGGATTGGAAATTAAGGCAGCTTTTTCCAATTCAAACTGAAGTAAACGGTGTGGCAAATACCCCTGCTTATTTCTCGGGACCGTATTTGATACCGGTTCTCTCATGTTCATGCCATGAGGATTGTATACATTGGAATTGAAAAACTCACCTTTCCCATCTTCTCTTGTAGAAAGCCAAGAACCTTGTGCCTCGTCTTTAATTTGAGTCAACGGTTCGTAAGCAACAGAGTGATACATCTGCGGAGCATATTCAAGCCCCTGATTTTCACCTCCCGCTCTGCAACCAACCATCAACGAGAAGGCGAGTGCAGAACATGCAAATAAGGATGCGTTAGCAATTTTCATATCTCCAGTTATTCTAGTCAAAACTTTTCTTATTCACTTCAGTGGCACCGGAATCAGTCAAGATCTCTTTGATTTTTTCCAATTTCATGCTGCTGTTATTTGCCAAATCAATGGCTAAGATGTGCTTGTCATCTGTACTTCTCAAATCAAAAATCCGAGGTTGTGCCCATGGCTTTAGATTGGAAGTGATTAAAAAGACACCTACCATTCCAAATGCCGCCAACAAAACTGTCATTTCAAAAGAAACAGGAATAAAGTCAGGAAAAGCAGCGTGATCCTTACCACCAATAATCATCGGCCAGTCAAACTTCATCATGTAAAACTGCATGGTCAAAGCCAAACTTGTACCTAACATGCCAAATAAGAAGGCGGCAATGGGAAGCTTACTCCGCTTATATCCCAATACATGCTCCAATCCGTGAACTGGATAAGGAGAATAAACTTCATGAATCTTTACCCCACTCCCTCTAACTTTCTCAACCGCATGGAGCAATACGTCCTCATCGTCGTAGACTCCTAAAATAAAATGAGTATCTCTTTCCATGATTATTTGTGTGCTTTTTCAGAGGATGACTTCAATACAGACTTTACCTCAGCCATGTTGATCACAGGGAAAAACTTGGCGAACAAAAAGAATAGCGTAAAGAACAAACCAAAGGTGAATAAGTAAACTCCTACGTCCGCCCAGCTTGGGTAAAACATCGCCCATGAGGAAGGAAGGTAATCTCGGTGCAAGGAGGTTACGATAATTACAAATCGTTCAAACCACATACCAATATTTACCACCAAAGACAAAATGAAAGTTGCCACAATGGATGTTCTAATTTTTTTGAACCAGAATAGCTGTGGAGAAATTACATTGCAAGTCATCATGGACCAATATGCCCACCAGTAAGGACCTGTCGCTCTATTGATGAAAGCATATTGTTCGGCTTCAACTCCCGAATACCAAGCAATGAAAAATTCTGTGATGTATGCAATACCTACAATGGAGCCCGTGATTATAATGACAATGTTCATCAATTCAATATGTCCCAGAGTAATATAATCTTCTAGCTTAAACACTTTTCTAGTGATAATCATCAAAGTCAACACCATCGCAAAACCAGAGAAAATCGCTCCCGCAACGAAATAAGGAGGGAAAATCGTGGTATGCCATCCTGGAATCACAGAAGTAGCAAAATCAAAGGATACAATGGTGTGTACCGAAAGTACAAGAGGCGTTGCTAGACCTGCAAGAATGAGGGATACTGACTCGTATCGCATCCACGTCTTTGCAGCTCCATCCCATCCAAAGGAAAGCGCACCATAAATAATTTTTCGAAGTCCTGTAGCCCGATCGCGAATGGTAGCAAAATCAGGTATCAACCCAATGTACCAGAAAACCAACGATACTGAGAAGTAGGTTGAAATTGCAAATACGTCCCATAATAAGGGAGAGTTAAAGTTTACCCATAGCGAACCGTAGGTATTCGGTAAAGGAAGCGCCCAGTAAGCACCCAACCAAGGTCTACCCATGTGGATAACTGGAAACATGGCTGCACAAATTACCGCGAAAATGGTCATCGCTTCTGCTGCACGGTTAATGGATGTTCTCCATTTTTGTCTAAATAGTAGCAATACGGCGGAAATAAGAGTTCCCGCGTGACCAATACCAACCCACCATACAAAGTTGGTGATGTCCCAAGCCCAACCTACGGTCTTGTTAAGGCCCCACATGCCAATCCCTTCCCAGAGAGTGGCCAAAAGAGCTGTTGATCCTAAAGCCAATACTCCGACGGCAGTAAGGAATGCCATAAACCACAATTTGGTTGGCTTACCTTCTACCTGACGCGATACATCGTGTGTCACATCGTGGTAGGTTTTACCTCCGGTAACTAAGGGCTGGCGTACGGATGAAGTAACCTGCATAGTTTGTTTTAATTATGATTACGCTTCGTTTTTCTCTTTATTTCTGATCTTGGTAAAGTACCAAACATTTGGACTTACATTGATCTCCTCCAATACATGGTAAGCTCTCTCCTCTCCCACTTCTTTGATGGCATTATCCGATTCCTCAATCTTCAAAAGCTTGGATACCTTACTGGATGGATCGTTCATGTCACCAAAAACAAGGGCATCTGTAGGACAGGCCACCGCACAGGCTACATTGATTTCTCCATCTACTAAAGCACGCTTCTCACGCTTAGCTGTAAGTTTTCCAGCTTGAATCCGCTGTACACACATGGAACATTTTTCCATGACCCCACGTACGCGCACAGTTACATCAGGATTCAATACCATCTTACCTAAATCATCGTTTTGAGCGACATTTACGCCTGCAAAGTCCTTGTTATCGTGGTACTTAAACCAGTTGAATCGACGAACCTTATACGGACAGTTGTTTGCACAATATCTCGTACCAATACATCTATTGTAAGTCATCTGGTTCAATCCTTCCGAAGAATGCGTAGTAGCAGCCACTGGACATACCGTCTCACAAGGTGCATTGTTACACTGCTGACACATCATGGGTTGGAAGGTCACCTCAGGATTTTCTGCAGCGATTTCCATTCCTCTCAAATCATCTGCTGGTGCATCCGAAGAATAATAACGATCGATACGGATCCAAGCCATTTCTCTTCTATTCAGCACTTCTTGCTTTCCAACTACTGCCACGTTATTTTCTACCTGGCAAGCTATCGTACACGCTCCGCAACCAATACAAGAGTTCATGTCAATGGCAAGACCCCAGTGGTGCTGGCTGTATTTATGTCCACTCCAAAGTGAAATTTTGGAAGGTTTTACAAACTCTCCATCCTTGTAAATTTCAGGCTTGTATCTTCCAGCAGAGGCATCTTTTTGGTATTCCGCCAAGGTTGCTTCCTGGATGACATTCTCACGTCCCATGAAGGTTTGGTGTGTTTGCGTACGTGCAATTTTATAGGTCTCTTCTGTGACCACAACTTCCACCTTAGAGGTAAGGTCAAAATTTACAAAACCTTTGACTGTATCTAACAAGTCAAAAGCATTGACTCCTACTCCGTCGGCTACGCGCCCTGCTTTTGTACGACCATAGCCAAGCGCAAGACCAAAAGTACCATTTGCTTGTCCCGGTTGAATTAGAATTGGGACGAGTATAGACTTCCCGTTTACGGTCAATTTAGCCTTCTTGGTATTTTCTTCCACCATAGAAACGCCATTTTCCGTAGCCCATTTTTGAGAAACGGTCAAGTAGTTGTCCCAAGTAGCCTTGGTAATTGGATCTGCCATCTCTTGCAACCAAGGGTTATTGGCAAAAGTACCTGATCCGATACCTATTTTGCTATATACCACCAATTCATCCCCTGCATTCGCTGATGAATAAGCTTTAGCTACTTCAGTAGCAGCTGCTGTTACTTGACCAACTGGTGCTATAGTAGCAGGTACTGTGGACTCACTGACTACCCCATTGAAAAGTGATCTATCCCAAAACTCTTGGAAGGTAACACCTGCACCCAAAGAAGGATACAACGTAGTGGTCCAATTTGCTTGAATATAATCGTAGAAGGCAACTGTAGATCCAGCCCAAGTCAAAAATGAGTCTTGTGCTTGACGAGTTTTGAAAAGAGGCGAAATTGTTGGCTGTGCCAAAGAATACTGCCCCTTCTTAGGATGAAAATCATTCCAAGACTCCAAGAAATGGTGATCAGGAGCTACAACTTGTACCAAAGATGCAGTTTCATCTAGGGTTCCAGTTGTTGCAATACTTAATTTTGTTTTTGCAATTCCAGCAGCAACTTCAGCACCTCGCGGATGGTCGTACACTGGATTACAATTGTAAAAGATTACCGCGCCCACAGAACCACCATTCAAATCGGTGATGAACTGATTCATGCGTGCATCATTTCCTTTTCTAAAGTAAACAGGGGTAGAAAAATCTACAGTAACTCCATTATTACCTAACAATTCGTTGATGGCATGAATGATTACCTGAACATTTGGATCGTTGGAACCAGAAACTACCAAAGAGGCCCCTTTGGATGCCCACAATTCGTTTGCAGCTTTGTCCAAGTGTGCCACTTCTACTTTTGCTCCTCCTGCGGAAGCCAAACCTGCTTTGGCAGCGATTGCATTGTACAATGCCAATACTGCTAACCCAGACTGGGACGCTTTGATCGGTGTACGGTAATCCGCATTAGCACCAGTTAAAGAAAGATTGGATTCAAACTGGAAGTGACGAGACATTTCTGTTTTGTCCTTTGCGATTTTTCGAGTCTTAGCATAGGCTCCCGCAAATTCAATTGGGGATATCCATGTTCCTAGGAAGTCAGCTCCAAATGAAACAATAGTTTTTGCCTTATCGAAGTGGTAGGATGGAAGGATTGCATTTCCGTAAAAAATTTCAGATGCTTTAGTTATCCCGTAATTTGAAATCGAATCATAGACCACTATTTCTGCATTGCCGTAAGCAGCACTAAATTCTTGAAGCACCTTTTCGGTAGAAGGAGAATGCAAGGTATTGGTTACAATCTTGACGGTTCCAGCAGCTGCTAACTTTGACTTTACTTCTTTATCAAGTTTTTCCCAGTCAGTAGCAGCTCCAGCAAGCATTGGGCTAGCAAGTCGCTGCTTGTCATAAAGAGATAGAACTGAAGCTTCTACTAAGGCATTTACTTTCCCTTTGGTAATTGGAGACAATTCGTTGCCATCAATTTTGATAGGACGTCCTTCTCTTGTCTTGACTACGATAGCCGCATAGTCTCCACCAGAAGAAAAGGTAGAGGCATAATAATTCGGGATAGACGGATTGATGTCAATGGGCTTGTTCACATACGGAATAGCCTTTCTAACTGGAGCCTCACATGCTGCAAGCGAAGCAGCGGCAACGCTGAATCCCATCAACTTGAGGAAATCTCGTCGAGATGCATTGCCATCCTCATTCAAGGTGCTAGGCAATTCTGCAAATTCAAGATCTGCATTTTTCACAAACTCCGGATCGTTGCTTAGTTGCTCGAGCCCTTTCCAGTAGGTTTTTTTAGTTTCCTTCATTTTATTTCTAGGAATGAATTTTCAAAAGGATAAGGAATTAATAGTGGCACTTAGCACACTCTAGACCACCGATGTCCTTCACTTTAAGCGCATCTTTTGAAGTAGCGTGAAGTTGAACCAATTTATCGTAATACACATTGCCTTCGGTAGCAATCTCAGTTTGTCTGTGGCAATCAATACACCAGCCCATGGTCAAGGAACTGTGCTGCCCTACTACTTCCATTTCTTGAATTGGACCATGGCAAGTTTGGCACTCAACCCCTCCAACAGCTACGTGCTGCGAGTGATTAAAATAGGCCAAATCAGGTAAATTGTGGACTCTCACCCATTCAATGGGTTGATTTGAATCTACCGCATTGTATATTTTTTGAATCTCAGGAGACACCCCTTCTTTTCCCCCAACATTTTGAATGTGTGTATGACAATTCATACAAATGTTCGCAGATGGAATATTAGCAGACTTACCAATCTCCACTCCGGTATGACAATACTGACAAGCAATTTCATATTGACCAGCGTGAAGTGCATGTGAGAACGCAATGGGTTGAGCTGGAGCATATCCTTGTTGAACCCCTACAGAATACAACCCATCAATCGCCGTTTTGGCAACAAAGGCAACCACCAAAGTGGTCACAATAATCACCATTGCATCGCTTTTTAATAGCTTACCAAAATCAATTTTTTGTGAAACAAACTCCTTGTCCTCTGCATCTAAGTCTTGTTTGTAAATATACTTGGTCAATACGTTTACGATTAGACCCAAAACAATGAGAATGAGAAGCAAAACAAAAACCAACACTCCCAGAATGATACTCAAGTATTCACTAGGAATTCCTCCACCTGCTACCCCTCCATCTGCATTCACAGCCCCTGCACCTGCCGAAGCAGTAGCATCGGCCTTGTCACCATACTCAATGTAGGCCAATATATTATCCAAATCCCCATCACTTAAGAATTCGTGGGACGGCATCACGGTATTATTATACTCTTTATACAAAGCCGTGGCGTACGAATCACCTGATGCAATGACGGCCTGAGAATTTTTGATAAAACTCTTTGCCCAGGCAATAGATTGTCGATCAGAAATCCCTCTAAGTGCAGGCCCTACACTTTTTTGATCAAGCTTGTGGCACTGTTTACAATTGGCATTGAATACGGTCTTACCTGCCGCAATTGCCTCTTCGCCGCTTGCCACAGCTGGGTCAGCAGCATAGGCAGAAACCCCCATTGCCATGAAAAACAGCACTGCCAGTGTCTGGAAACTCAATCGAATCCCTACTAACGAGCGTTTGAATAACATAATGTTGCTATTAAATAGTTTAAACGGTTCTCAATAACCCCTGCAAAGGTACTATCGAGGCTTAATTTTTCAAACAAGAGTGAAGGAATAAACAAGGAGGTAAAGAATCAATTTTAAGAAAATTAGTTAGCTGTTTTTCAGTGAATTAGAGTGAATAATGGGGTTGTAATTTTATTTAGAATAAATATAAATAATGAAAATTACCAGGTGAGTTTAATCTTTTGAATTCTTTTTGTTTTGAAGTATTGATTTTCACATCTTTTGAAAGTTTTGCTGACATGAAAATTTGCCAGTAAATCTCTTCTAGCGGTTTTGTAGTCGCAAAGATTATCTGTAAATTTGCATTCCAAAATATTGGTCGCGTGGCCGAGTGGCTAGGCAGAGGTCTGCAAAACCTCGTACAGCGGTTCGAATCCGCTCGCGACCTCAAAAAAGCACCCAGTTGGGTGCTTTTTTTATGTTTCAACCTTTTATGGTAGTTGCCCAACCTTAGCTTAAGTCTACTAAAGGCAAAAAAAAACGCCAACAAAAGCTGGCGTTTTTCCTAATTCAATCTCAGGCTAGTTTACTTCTTGCCTTCCATCTTTTCCTTTAATTCTGCAAGAGCATCGATGTCACCAAAGGTTGACTTCTCTCCTTGTGCAGGAAGCTCAGCAGCTTCTTCTTTTTTCTTAGCCGAGGCAGCAGCTTTCTTAGGAGCCTTTACCTCTTCTTTAAACATCGCAGTATGTGAAAGTACAATTCGCTTATCGTCCTTGGAAAACTCAGCTACTTTGAAGTCAACTGACTCCCCAACTTCCACTTGAGAACCGTCTTCTTTTTCTAAGTTTTTGATGGTCGCAAAGCCTTCCAATCCATAAGGAAGTTCAAGCACTGCACCTTTATCGTTCTTGGAGTTTACAATACACTTGTGTACAGAACCGATTGGGAATAAGGTTTCGAAAGTATCCCATGGATTCTCTTCCAGCTGCTTGTGTCCCAAAGCCAATCTTCTGTTTTCTACATCTAGTTCAAGAACTGCTACATCAAGCTCGTCTCCCACTTTCACGAATTCAGATGGGTGCTTGATTTTTTTAGTCCAAGACAAATCAGAAACGTGTACCAACCCATCGATTCCTTCTTCCAATTCAAGGAACAAGCCGAAATTAGTCAAGTTACGTACCACGCCTTTGTGCTTCGTTCCGACTGCATATTTAGAAGACATGTCACCTTTAGTCCATGGATCTTCAGTCAATTGCTTGATTCCCAAAGACATTTTGCGCTCGTCTTTATCTAGTGTCAGTACCACAGCTTCGATTTCCACACCTACTTTTACAAAGTCTGCTGGATTTCTTAGGTGCTGAGACCAGCTCATTTCAGATACGTGGATCAATCCTTCTACTCCTGGAGCCAACTCCAAGAATGCACCGTAATCTGCAACGTTTACGATCTTTCCTTTAACGCGAGAACCCACCTCTAGGCTAGAAGCCAAAGAATCCCAAGGATGAGCACTCAACTGCTTCATGCCCAATGAAATTCTACGCTTCTCGTCATCAAAATCAAGCACCACAATCTGAACCTTTTGGTCAAGTTGCAATACTTCCTCTGGATGATTGATTCGACCCCAAGAGATATCGGTGATATGAAGTAGGCCATCTACACCTCCCAAATCGATGAACACACCGAAGTTGGTCATATTTTTGATCACCCCTTCCAGAACCTGACCCTTTTCTAGGTTGTTAAGGATCTCTGCTTTTTGCTTCTCTAGATCTTTTTCAATCAATACCTTGTGAGAAACAACTACGTTATCATTAGCGTGGTTGATTTTAACCACTTTCACTTCCATTTTCTTACCTACATAGATATCGAAATCTCGAATAGGTTTTACATCAATTTGAGAACCTGGCAAGAAAGCTTCAACCCCATAGATATCTACAATCAAACCACCTTTTGTTCTTCTTTTTACAAGACCTTCAATCACGCTATCGTTTTCCAAGGCAGCCTCAATGTCATGCCATGCACGAACAATTTTTGCTTTTTTACGAGAAAGGATCAACTGGCCCAATGCATTTTCTTGCTCTTCGATGAATACGTCCACCTCATCGCCTACCTTAATGTCAGCAATGTCACGGAATTCAGAAAGAGGAACTAAACCATCGGATTTAAAGCCAATATTAATGATGACATCCTTGTCATTTATTCCTACAACCACACCTTTGATCACTTCTTTTTCTGTGATCTCACTTAAAGTACCAGCATACATCGCTTCCATTTGAGCGCGCTGCTCTTTGGAATAACCTTCTCCAAAACCTTTGGTACCGAAGTCGTCCCAATTAAAATCTTTTGTACTAGACATAAAATACAACTCTATTGAACCACCTCCCTAGAGTCATGAGGAAGCAGCTTTTGGGTTAATACTTAGCGTTTGGAAAGTCCAAAATCGCCCCATTCACTCGAATGGACTGCAAAGGTAAAAAATTTATTGAATCGAAAATATAACAGAGAAAAAATTAGTGTTTACTTCCCATAGCTTCTTACTTGTAATTGTGTACGATTCATCCTAAAATTGAATTCAAAAAAGTTGCCCATTCACAAGTTCTTCCAAAAGATGAAGCAAGTTGAAAGTACGGCGATTTCTAGCTAACAGACCACTGACCGGCCTAATAGACTACAAAACGTATTTTGTTTCGTTCGTGTGGAAAGTGCGGATGGTATTATAAAAAATAAGCCCCGATACGAAATCGGGGCCTGCAAGCAAAGAGTGAAAGATTTTTTACGAACCCAAATCTACTAAGGAAATTTCAATGTTCAAGTTTTTTCAATGGATCTATACCGCCTATGCTGCACTCCTTTTTTTTGTGCTGATGCTACTCGTGGGTCTTTTTGTTTTGATCCCACTCCTCATTCATCCACGAGGTGATCTCATTTCGTTCGTATTTATCCGATTTTGGGTGGCTTCCTGGTCTTTTTTGACAGGAATCCGTTACGAAGTACATGGTAAGGAGTCTATCGATCTCAAACAAGCCTACATTTATATTTTCAACCACCGCTCCAACCTTGACGCACCATTAATCCCCATGGTTGTTCCACATCGAGTTCGTGCCATCGGGAAAAAAGAGCTTTCTAAAATCCCCATCTTTGCAACTGTGGTGGGCAAACTGGCCATATGGGTAGACAGAACTAATATTCTGTCTAGACATGAAAGTTTGAAAAAACTAAATTTATTACTACAAAAAGGTATCTCTATAGTGGTGGCTCCGGAAGGCACACGAAACAATACAAACCAAACGCTTCTCCCATTTCAAAAAGGCGCCTTTCGATTGTCCATAGAAACTCAAACACCCATCCTAATGATGGCAGTCATTGGTGCAGACCAATTAATGAAGAGAGGTTCTTGGCTGCTCAAACCCGGGAAAATAAGAGTGTACTATTCCAAGCCCATGATTCCCCCTGCCACCTCCTCGAAGAATGAAGTGGAAGAATTTACTGAAAAATGTAGGAATCGTTTGGAGGCAATGATACTTACGCACGAGTAGTGTCTAACTCTTCTTCTGAGAAAACCTCTCTAGTCAAGTCTTCAAATACCACATAAAGTACCAAAAAAGTAAGGGGCATCGTTAGCAAAAGCCCAACCCCAACAAGCAACAAGCCCAATAGATTAAACACAATCAGCGCCAAGAGTAAGCCAAAGAATTGCCACCAATTGCGGGTTATTAATTTCCTACTCCATTCCATTGCAGACCAAGGCTCCATCCCTCCAAAAATACCCATCAAGATGGCAAAAAGGTAGCCTACCCCCAGGTAAATTCCCGGTACAACTAACGCCAACAACCCAAAAGCAATAAACGCTTGGGTAAGCAAAGAAATTATTGTTGCAGAAATCCAAAAGCGAAACCCAGCAAAAAAATCAAGGTAAACAACTGACTCCCCACGACTCATCTTATTGGCAACTAGGTAAAACCCCGCATAAAAAGAAGGGGCAAGCAAGGTACTGTATATTATCATGTACTCCTGAATATAAATCACGACCATACCTTGAATGGAAAGAATCAAAAGCATGTACATGGAAAAGAAAAAGGGATACATTTTGTAAAGCTCCCAAGCCCTTACAAAAGCAGCCTTTATATCGATGGCTACAGGTACAGTAAGTAGGCGGTCTACGTTCATTTATTTACTAAAAGCCTCCAAAATATCGTGCTTGGTTATGATGTGGATGTTATCCAGTGTATCGCGTACCAAAACAGCCTTTTCTTTTTCAACCATTGAAGAAAGTACATCTAAGGTAGAATCCAAAGCTACAAACTTCATGGATCCTTCCATGACTTCTGCCACAGTTACATCTTTCAACAATGGATTGTCAATAATCTTGGCTAGAAGTTTATTATCTGTCAGGCTTCCGACTACCTCTTCTCCATCCAATACAGGAATCTGAGAAATGCTTTTTCCATTCATCAAGCCAATTGCTTCTTTTACCGTATCGGATTTATTCACCGAAAGGAGCTGGTAAGCTCCACTTCGGTGTGCAATAATATCGCGAGCAGTAGCATAGGTTTTGTCTTCCAAAAACCCATGATTACGCATCCATTCGTCATTGTATACTTTACCCAAATAACGAGTCCCATGATCGGGGAGAATGATTACTAGAACATCTCCTTCTTTCAAGTGCTCTTTGGCATACTCCAAC
>JAURGC010000226.1 GCA_030833985.1 Algoriphagus sp.
AGACGCGAAAGGCTGTACGATTTCTGTCAGCTCCACTATTGCAGAAGCTCCAGTATACGATCTTGAAGAAGTGGTGACAGACATTTCGTGCTTTGGGCGAAAAGATGGGTCTATTCAACTTAATATCATTGGAGGAAAGGCCCCAATAAATATCCAGTGGGCACATGGACCACAAGAACCTACCCTAAACAACCTTGAGAAAGGCATTTACAATGTGGTCATTACTGATGCTGGAGGTTGTAAAATAGAAAGGGACTTTGTCATTAATGAACCAGAAGCCTTGGATGCTTCCGCTACGGTTACCGATGCCCTTGATTGTGATGATCCCAACACAGGCGCAATTTCAGTAACTCCATTTGGTGGTACCCCTCCGTACATTTTTAATTGGAGTAATGGGGCCAAGAGCCAAAACCTAACAGGGCTTGCTCCTGGATCGTATAGTTTAGAATTGATTGATTCTAGAGGATGTAGAATTCTTCGGCAATACACGGTAATCCGCCCCAAAGCATTAGAAATACTGGTCACTACGACCAATGAAAGAATTTGCAACCCAAGAGGAATCAAGTCCAACTTCCAAGTAGCTATTACGGGAGGGGTTGCACCCTACACCATAGATTGGAATAGAGGGAATACGAGCGATGCGGGCCTGATCATGGATACGGAAGAATTAGGGGTATTTATTGTCACTGTAACTGATTCAAGAGGCTGTATTCAAACCAAGCGTCTGGAAGTAGTTGAAACAGATCCATTAGTTCCAAGTTTTGAGTTTACGTCTTCCTCTTTCGAATTTTCTTATGAAAACTTAGTCAACTTTGATGTTCAATTTATAAATAATAGTATTGGAGACTATAAGGAGGCATCCTGGGATTTTGGTGATGGGGATACAAGTTTGGAATGGGAACCAGTCCATCAGTATGCCAAAGCTGGAACCTATACGATAGAATTGAAGATTAGAGATTTGGAAGGATGTGTAGTCAGCTTTACAAGAGATATCGTCATTACTGATTACTACTTAAAGTTCCCAAATGTATTCACGCCTAATGACGACAGTGTCAACGATCACTTTTTCCCAAAATTCATCTATATTCAAGATATTCATGTCCTAATTATGAATAAATGGGGCGAATTGTTGTTCGAAACAACCGATATGGAATCCAAAGGTTGGGATGGAAATTACAAAGGTGAAAAAGCTCCGATTGGAAATTATGTTTGCAAGGTTCGATACACTACACTCGATGGACGTGTTATTGAAGAATCATCTGTATTTTATTTAGGAAGGTAATCCATGAAAAAGTTTACGCTAGTCATTATTTACCTCCTGTTGGTCTCTGGGCTTCAAGCGCAAGACTTTCACTTTTCTCAATTTTATTCAGGCCCACTCAATTTGAACCCAGCTTTGACCGGTTCGAGTGAACTTACACGAATGGGGATCAATTACAGAAAGCAATGGCCAGGTTTAGATTTTGATTTCAATGGGTATTCTGCATTTATCGATCACTACAGCTTTGACCTTCAAAGTGGGATTGGGTTAGTTGTCAATTCGTACAACGAGCAAAATATGAGTCTGAATACCACAGAAATTGGAGCACTCTACGCATATAATTTAAAACTGTCCAATTTTGCTAGCCTTCGAATGGGGACTCAAATTACCTATGCGAGGAGAAGTGGTAATTTAGAAAATCTAATCTATGGAGATCAAATTGACGTCTTTAATCGTACAGTCAATCCAAACTCTATCGATATGCTGGAGCAATTGGACCCTTTTGGGTACCTAGATTTGGGGGTTGGGGTATTGTATGCGAATCCAGATTTTTGGATTGGGATAAGTGGGCATCATTTAAATAATCCCAGAATGTTGAATTCTACTTCCAAACCTTTTGAGTTTTTACCTATTAAATATGGAATTCAAGCGGGTTGGGAAAAGGAATTGGGATCTGCTGGATATTGGAGTAACGATCGAGAACGTTATTTTTCCTTGATGGCTAACTTCAAAAAACAAGGTATTTTTTCTCAGCTGGATCTCAGTGCACAAACCAAATACGACTCATTTATTTTTGGCCTCGGCTTTAGAGGTTTATTGAGTACTACCAGCGAACTTAAAAATTACGAATCCTTGATTGGGGTTTTCGGAGTTTCGCTCCAAAATGGACTAATCCTTGGATATTCTTACGATTGGATGATTTCAGCAGTAGGGGCCAATACCAAAGGATCCCATGAATTTTCCTTACG
>JAURGC010000076.1 GCA_030833985.1 Algoriphagus sp.
AAGAATGTTAAAAAAAATCAGTCTACAGAATACCCCCTTGCTGGTGTTCGTTGATTGAAAGATGTGTTCTTAATTAGGTGTTAAAATTCCCTGTCACCACTACTCAAGGGGGGCTACCAACCGATGCCAACATGGAAGTCTCCGATCTAGATTTACCCCTTTCTCAAAGACTACGCTCGTGAATACGGATTTTGTCTGAATCAACGTAACCTGAAGATTAGGATGATAGTGAGTTCTATTGTCTTTTTTTTGGTCTTCCACTTAGGTTTTCTTTTTCTTATTTTTTAGGCTACATTTCATATATTAAGTTCCTGCACTACCGATATTCTATACGGCAAGTAGTGAAATTGAGGCCTACTTAATATCTATTTTTGCAACGAATTGTTGATTCCCTAATTCCAAGTCTGCGTGTATCAAATACAAAAAGTACTATTCTTTAGTAGCCTGTTTTTTCTAGGATTTTTAGGAAAGGCTCAGGCACAAACCTTTTTTGAGACTATAGAAATTCGTCACAACCTCCCAAAAAAATGGCAAATTCGATTTAGACCCCTCGTATTTCCCTTACCAGCCCCTCTCGAATTTCCATTTCCAAGACCTGGCTTTCGTACAGAAATCATGGTAGGGAAAACCTTAAACTCCCATTGGAAAGTATTTTCATATAGCATGCTTGATTTTTATAAATCCAAACACCAAACGGGGGTTCGTATAGATTATTCAAACACCTATTTAGATAAAAAATTATATGTTCAAGGGCAGTTGCGAACTTTTGTTGGACTTTCTAAAGACACCAAATTTGAAGGAATTTTTATAGGAGATATTCATTATCGTGTTCAGCCCAAACTTGCACTCGGACTTCGTAATTTCACTTTGCAATCTCCTGATGAATCCCAATTTCTAAAGGTTCGTCGATCTTTCGTAGGACCTGCTGCCTGGCTGTATCCCAGTCCCAAAAGTTCAATTCTCACTTTTTATGGCCCCAATGTCATGAAGAAAGACAGTTACTTATTTATGTTGGTTTGGTTTGTTACGCTTTAAATAAAATAGATTAGGAACCCCTTGTTAATGCCTGTTTTATAAAAGCGGCTTGGCCAATTGCTTGTCAAAAGAATTAATTTTTATGGCCAGCGTCGGGAGTCCATTCCCTCCTAAAGTTAAAATTTTTGTTAGTTGTTCGGGACAGTAGAGTCGTTTCCTTCTCTTACTGCTCGGTAGTGTGGAGACATGATTTCAATGTTAGCCTCCTTGAAACAATCCTGAATGTGTTGATGAAGTTCTGAATAGATGACAGCTTGCTGATTCGGGTTTTTGGTATATCCGTTGAGTTGATACGCTATATAAAAGTCATCTAATTTTGTTTGTAGGACAAAAGGTAATGGATCATCCAAAATTAAAGTTGTTCGCTGCGCAGCAAGGAGTAAAGTTTGATGAACTTCTCTCCAAGGGACATCGTACCCTATTGTCACCGTGGTATGTAGAATAAGCCCTTTCTCTGGGGCATCCACACTGTAATTAATCGTATGACTATTCATTACCGCCGAATTAGGAATGGAAATCAATTCATTTTTGATGGTTCGTATTCGTGTGACTAACATGTTTTTTTCTACCACATCCCCACTGGTATCCCCTATCCTCACACGATCCCCAACTTGGAATAAGCGCATGTAAGTAAGGATTATTCCCGCCACAATATTGCTAAGGGAACCTGCAGAACCGAACGTGAATAAAAAACCAAGAAAAACAGAGACTCCTTGAAAAACTGGAGAATCACTCCCGGGCAAGTAAGGGAAGATGACAACAAAAGTAAAGGCAATTAGAAGGACTCTTGCAATTTGATAGGTGGGGGTTGCCCAATCAGGATAAAATCCCGGCAGTACAAGTTTACCTGTTTTGATCTCTTCTTTGAGGTAGTGAATCCCAAGGAGCGCGTATCTTGCTACTAAAGAAATCACTAAAATGGTCACCAAATTTGGGAAAAAGTCCCACAACCCAATTCCAATTAGGGTGAGTGGATCCAGAATAGATTGAATTAATGTTTTAGCGAGTTCTTGAGATTGTGGAAAAAGTCCAAAAACTAGGGGAAACGCTAAGTAAATCAATAATGCAAAAATTAGAAGCTTCCCTAATTTAATCAGCACCTGATATATCCTAATCTGGGTTTCAGCATTTAGCAGGGTATACTCTCCAATATTTATCCCATGGATGGATTTCCCTTCCTTAGATTTAATCTTATCGGCTATCCAACTAAAAAGGCGATTAAGATATTTGACACAGATGGCCAAAATAATGAGAACTAATACTGCAAGGCTTATTTTCTTGACCCACTCTACTAGCGTATTTTCTTTGGAATAGGATTCCAATGAATTTGATACCAACTGCAAATGACTTTGGGCCAATTCTTGTTGGGAATACGAGGTGCCTACAGTATCCTCTGGTTGCACGGTGCTTAATGCTCGATTCTTATAAACCAAATCAATATTTTTACCTTGCTTTTTTAATAGTAAGTCATTGGGATTCCAATCGTAATCTTCCAGAATTGCTTCTATATTTTTTGAAAAAGCGGTAGCCCTATCCTCTGGTGAAAAAATTCCAGATGGCGCTTCAATTACCCAAAGCGTATCATTCTGAGGACCAATGGCAAAAGCTTTCGCTTGATTTATTGAAGTTGTTTGACTTGACCCTGAAAGGTAAAAACCACAAACCAGAAGAAATGATAGGATATTTTTTAACATATGTAAGTTGAGAACTATAGAAAGTTAATTTAGTGAGTTGATGGGGTCACCTATTTTGGTAGTGTATGAAATGATGGAATACTTTCAAATCATCATTATTTTAATGGTTAGGTTGAACCTTCCTACGACCTTGCCCTTTGACAAATTGTCCTGGAAATGCACCGGTATGCTCCCCATGTAACAAAACTTGTGACCCATTGACCCATACTTGATCTATACCTTCTGCAAATTGCAGGGGATTATCAAAGGTAGCTTTATCTTTCAAATCCTTCGGATCAAAGAGTACCAAGTCTGCCCAGTACCCTTCCTTGATCAATCCTCGGTCCGTCAATCCCAAATTTGCAGCAGGCAATCCACTCAATCTATGGATGGCGGACTCTAGGGTGAGTAACCCTTCCTCAATGGAAAATTCGCTAAGGACACGGATAAAGCTCCCAAATGCTCGGGGGTGGGTTCGGAAATCTTCCTCCCAAGTAGAGTAGGAGCCTGCATCTGAACAAAAAGATACCCAGGGGATTTGCATTTTTTTGTGGAGGTTTTCCTCAGACATACTGAAGTAAATACACTGAATGCGACTGTCGTCCTCCAAAATTAAATCAATAATGGTTTCCTCCGGGGATTGCCCGCGCATCACAGCCGCTTCTGCAATGGTTTTGCCCCGGTAGATCTGTGCTAGCGAATCATTTTTGAATCCCACCATCAAGATGTCTTTTGGGGGCTGTTGGCTCAGTTCCCAACGTAAGTCATCTAGAAGTCGTTTTCTTGCCACTGGGTCACGCATCCGGTTCATCCAGGCTTCATGCCCCCCTTCTTGTACCCATGTAGGGACGACTCCTGTCAAACCGGTAGAGGAAGCATTGTAGGTATAAATATCCGCTGTGATAGCTAGGCCAGCGCCTCTAGCTGAGTCTACCTTAGCAATCACCTGATCCAACTTATGAAAGTTGGCCGGTCTAGAGGCTTTCAGATGGTAGATCTCTGCGGGAACGCCTGCTGTTTTTGCAATATGAATCAATTCATCCACAGACTCCAAGAGCCGGTGGTCTTCGTTGCGGATATGCGAGATGTAGCGCCCGCCGTAGGGGGCAGAAGCTTCACATAGGGCTACGAGTTCCTCTGTAGGCGCATAATCGGCAGGGGCGTAGATCAAGGAAGAGCCGATTCCCAAAGCCCCCTCCTCCATGGATTGGACGACTAGCTGTTTCATGGCCTTCAATTCCTCCGACGAAGCAGGGCGATTGTCGTAACCTACAGTTTGAATGCGAACGGTCGTAGCGCCCAAATAAGAGGCTACGTTGGGCGACACCCCTTGTTGAACAAGTTTGTTCATTGCCTCTCCAAAGGTCTCGTAGTTGGTGCTGTCCTTCTTCCCAGATGGTCCTGGGGAGCTGCCCTCGCCAAACACCTCCAAAGTTACCCCTTGCTTGAGGTCACTGAGTGAGCGCCCATCCTTAAGCAGGTTATCATAGCCCCAAGAGAGCATGTTGATAAAGCCGGGGGTAAGGGATTTCCCTTCCGCATTTAGCGATTGGTCTGCAGATAATGGTTTTTCTTCTCCCACATAGACGATTTTACCCTTCTTGACTCCTACTTGTCCAAGAAAAGGGGCTGCTCCCGTACCGTCGTAAATCAGTGCATTGTGGATGAGTAGGTCTACTTCATTTTCTGTGGAGCAACTCTGAAGCACAAAGGCAAGGGAAAGGCAAAGTAAGGGAAAGATAGATTTCATCGGCTAGGTGTTGGGATGAGGAGGATCAATTCGCTCGTATGTTGTTTTATTTTTTTCTCCGAAAAATAGGCGGGGAAATAGCGATCCTTGGCCCAGTCTTCGAATAGGTTTTTGTAAAAAGGACTTTGCGGGTCTCCGGATTGTCCAGGGGTATTGGTCATCTGGGTCAAATCCCAATCCGCTAGGTCGGTCACCATGCGGAAGCTAGCACCAGCAGTTTGGTTATTTCCTGAGCCGTTGGCTGCGGGAGTGTTGGGATAGCCGCCTCTCGGCAGCGGACCCAAATTAACTTGCTGCTGCAGTTGGGCATCCACCCATTTGGATAAGGGGTGTTGTAAGGCAATATGCTTGTAGGCCGCTTGCCCATAGGTCCATTGTGCTAGGTTGGGACCCAAAGATTTGGAAAGTTCCTCTACTGCGGTAGACCAGGTTTGGGCGAGCAAGCGATCCCGCTGCTGGAGGGCATTTTCAGGGAAGAGCTTTTCGGGATGCATGACCCAATCGATGATTCTCGTTAGTTGGGGTTGGATCAGCCCCTGGATGGCTAGTGGTACCTTTCGGCTTCGGACCTCCTTGACCAATACCTTCTCCCAGGCCACATACATGCCTGCAGCCACACTTTCGGGAAGGAGTTGGTAATCCCAATCTTTCATCCAAGTCAAGGCTTCCTGGCCTTTTGGGTCCGTCATCGGCACTTGAAGAAGTAGGGGGGTGAGTAGACGGGCAGGAATAGCGGTGACATCCACTTGCAAGGCGATGGAGGTGGCGATTGTGGCGCTGCTGTCTTTTTGCAATACCTCATTCACCCGATTTCCACGGAAAGGATCTGACCAGGTATAGGCCAGTGCTTCTGGATAAGGATAATTATCCGGAGTGACATGCTGGTTAGCAGTTCCCCAATACCCTTTTTCAGGATTAGTTAGGCTGGGTTTTAATGAATTTGGCCAATATCCATCCCACTCATACCGTCCGTCTCCAGGGACGGGAACCATTCCGGAAAAGTTGGGACGCTTGGGGGTGATACCAACGGCCTGCCAACCAATAGTGCCTGATTTGTCTGCCCAGATCATATTTTCCCCGGGGATAAAACTGTAGGTACAGGCTTCTTGAAATTCTGCCCAAGTTGTGGCTTGATTCATACGCAAAGAAGCCAGGTACGGGGCTGCTCCTGGTTCTAGCCATGCGGCCCGCACGGCTGAGGCCCGCTGGTTTTTGGTATCCATATAAGTCACTGGACCATGTCGTGTGAATCGAAGGGTAACTAGCGTATCCTGTTTTCCTTTGACCTGAATTAATTCTTCCACCATGGTCATGTCCTCCCATTCGGATTGGTACTTGTATTGGTTGGGATTGGAAGGATTGAGCTCGTACACATAGAGATCTTCTGCATCGCTTTGGAAAATGGTCAATCCCCAAGCTCCATGCTCGTTGTGACCTATGGACACTCCCGGGATTACCGGTTCGCCCCCACCGATGACATTCCATCCTGGTGCCTTCAAATGAACCATGTAGCGCAAAGAAGGGAGGGCAATGCGGCGATGTGGATCATTGGCAAGAATTGGGAATCCACTTTGGGTGCGCGCTCCGCTGATGATCCAATTGTTGCTCCCCTCGGGCATTTCTTCGGATTCAAAAAGGTCTTCAAAAGGGATGTCTTCTCCTAGGGCGAGGTAGGGTTGGAGGAGGTCTGCTGCTAGCCAGTTGGGATCGATGGATGGGTCTAGGTTGAGGTCTGGATCGCCTGGGTGAAACCAGAGCAGCTCCTTGATTTTTTGGGCATCGACTTGGGCCAATGCGCGACCAATGGACAGTTCTTGTTGGGCATTGGAGCGAATGCCATTGTGTCTGGAAATAACTACCTCTGGGGTCCAAAAACCTGGTTCAATACCTAAAGTAGTAAACTCAAATGGGAGGAGAGAGGGGTCTTTCCGCGTTTCTTCGATGTAGGCATTCACACCGGCTACATAGGCTTCGATGATGGCTTTGCCGTTGGGGTGGTAGTGGTTCAATTCAGCATCCATATCCTTCCGGTAGCGAAGCAAACGTGCGCCAATGTCACTTTGAATCCCTGCAGGTCCAACTAAAGCTGCGGTGGTGCCAGTGGCTTTTCGGCGCCAGAGTTCAAACTGGAAGAGGCGGTCTTTGGCAGCAAGATATCCCTGAGCAAAAAATAGGTCGTGTTCGTTTTTGGCTTCGATGTGGTTGATCCCCCAAGTGTCTCTTTGTACAACGACCTCTTCGAGAATACCGGTTACCGCCTGTTGTTTTTCAGTACTACAGGCCCAAGAAAAGGGAATAAGGAGTAGGATGATTTTCCAATAAGAAGTCATGGGATGCAGTTAAGGGGTTGACAGAAATATAGTTAAATAATTTCTATTCTAATAAAACATGGCAAACCTGTGAGTGGAATATGACTTCTTAGTGATTGATCTAATTGAAAACTTAGATGAACTTTTAAAAATTGCGTTTACCGAAGGTATTTCTCAAAAATATTGTGGTCTATTGGACGAGTATATTTTTTATTTTGGCTTTAGCATTTTATAGGGTATTATTAAATGTTAATACTCCTTTCTTCTACATTTTTATGACACGAATTTCTACCCTGATTTGTACTATACTAGTTTTGATTTTGTTTTCATGTAATGAGAACGGGAAGGAAATTTTGAGAGCAGAAATACCAATTTCTGTATCAGGAGGCCGAATTACTGGAACTTCTGATTCTTCAGGTTTAGTAAAAATATATAAAGGGATACCCTTTGCCGCACCTCCTCTTGCAAACTTACGATGGAAAGCGCCTCAACCTGTGCTCCCATGGGAAGGCATTAAAACTTGTGATACCAACCCAGCGGCACCGATGCAAAAGGCTCCAGTTCCATTTTTTTCTTGGTCAGAAGAGTTCTTAATCCCAAAAGCACCCATTTCGGAAGATTGTTTGTATCTTAATGTTTGGACAGCTGCTGCTTCAAGTACTGAAAAACGTCCAGTATTGGTATGGATTTATGGGGGTGGATTTAGCTCAGGAAGCAATACAGTCCCCCTTTATGATGGGGAAGAACTTGCCAAGCAGGGGATTGTAGTAGTGGCAATTAATTACAGGGTAGGTATTTTAGGATTTTTTGCTCACCCAGAGCTTTCCACAGAAAGCTTGGAGCATACTTCTGGAAACTATGGATTATTAGATCAAATTGCCGGATTGGAATGGGTAAAAAATAATATAGCTGCTTTTGGGGGTGATCCTGAAAAGGTTACCATTGCTGGACAATCTGCAGGAGCCTTCAGTGTCAATGCACTGGTCGTTTCACCAAAGGCAAAGGGCCTTTTCCACCAAGTTATTGCCCAAAGTGGAGGCATGTTTAACAAAGGTTCTGGTCTAATTTCAAGTCATAAGGTCGCGGAAGAAAGCGGAAAGCGATTAACAGAAAGCTTGGGAATTTCCTTAGGAGAACTCCGAAAAAAACCGGCAGATAGTTTGTTAACCATTTCCGGAAGATTTGGGCCTGTGGTTGATGGAATTATTTTACCAAATGTAAGAGAGGCATTTGAAAGTAAAAATTATGCAGATGTCCCCCTTCTTACAGGTTGGAATGCAGATGACAGAGTTTCTGTAAATACCGCTATTCTTCCGGATGAGTATGTAGCGAATGCCAAAAAGGAATATGGTAAAAGAGCTGACGAATTTTTAACACTTTTTCCTGCAGATAACCAGGAGGTGCTTCAGAAATCACTCCATTCCTTGGGTGTATTGGCATTTGGTTTACAAAATTATACTTGGGCAAAAATGCAGACAGAGAGGGGAACTCATCCTGCCTTTGTTTATTATTTTACCCGTGTACCTCCAGGTGAGCCTAATTATGGAGCATTTCACTCTGCTGAGATCAGCTATGCTTTACATACTCTTCGAAAATGGAATCGACCCTTTGAAAAAATAGATTTCGATTTGGAATCTAAGATGTCTACCTTTTGGGTGAATTTTGTTAAAACAGGAAACCCGAATGGTGATTTACTTGAGTATTGGCCGATTTTTGATACCTCAAATCCTAAGGTTCTAGAGCTAGGTAATGAAATCAAATCTCGAACAATTCCCTTTTGGGACCAATTAAAATTTTTAGAAAGTCTAAACCATTAAACCATGTTAGCCATACTTGGATTAGGTACGATTGTATTATTATTGGTGGTAGTGCTTTCCAAAAAAGCCTCACCAGTTATTGCTTTGCTCTTGATCCCTATTTTTTCTGGGCTATTGGCAGGAGAGGCAAATTCTCTTTCAACCTACATAGCAGAGGGCTTGCAGGCAATTGCACCTACTGGAGTGATGTTTGTTTTTGCCATCCTTTTTTTTGGAATCCTCTTGGATGCAGGGACTTTTCAACCCATTATTTCCAAGCTGTTAAATTTGGCAGGAAATGACCCCATAAAAATTGCGTTGGCAACGGCTTTTTTAGCCATGTTGGTTCACTTGGATGGATCTGGAGCGGTAACTTTCTTGGTAGTGATTCCAGCACTAGTTCCCATTTATGACCAGCTTGGAATGAAGCGACTCACTTTGGTCTGTATTGTTGCTCTGGCCGCAGGAACAATGAATATGGTCCCTTGGGGAGGGCCTACTTTGCGCGCGGCCACTGCCTTAAATGTTCCGGTAACGGAACTCTTCAATCCCATGATCCCATCCCTACTTTCTGGCTTGGTGACTGTTTTTGTGATTGCTTTTTTTCTTGGGAAAAAGGAAAAAGCGAGCATTCAGAATAGCAATAAAAATTTTGCTGATCTCCAAGATAATACAAAAAATCCCCTACATCGACCCAGATTGTTTTGGGTAAACTTGTCCTTAATTTTTATGGCAATCAATGCAGTTATTTTAGGATGGGCTCCTCCATTTGTGGTGTTTATGATAGCTTTTGCAGTGGCATTGTTACTGAATTACCCACAAGTTGAGGAACAGAAAAAACGAATTGATGCACATGCCAAAGAAGCCATGTTGATGGCAAGTATCTTGTTTGCAGCAGGTTGTTTTACTGGAATTTTAAAAGGGAGTGGGATGATGGAGGCCATGGCAGGTGCTGTTGAAAGGTTATTGCCTGAATTTTTAGGACAGCAATTACCTCTATTGACAGGGCTTTTAGCGATGCCAGCCAGCTTTCTTTTTGATCCAGACTCCTTTTATTTTGGAATTTTACCCCTGCTTTCAGCCACTGCAACCACCTTTGGTGCTAGTGGTATTGAAGTAGGTCAAGCTGCTATTTTAGGCCAAATGACAACCGGGTTTCCCATCAGCCCTCTTACTGGATCTACTTTTTTATTGGTAGGGTTGGCAGGGGTGGAACTTGGAGACCATCAACGAAAAACAATTCCCCTCGCATTTTTGGTAACGCTTGTCATGCTCTTGACCTCAGTCCTTATTGGTACAATTTCCCTTTGAAATGAAAGAAAAAATTAGAATCGGATGTGGAGCGGGGTTTTCTGGTGATCGATTTGAACCTGCCTTAATCCTAACCGAACAAGGTGACTTGGATTATCTGGTGTTGGAATGTTTGGCTGAGCGCACCATTGCACTAGCTCAAAAACGGAAACTTCAAGACCCAAATTCAGGGTATGATATTTTTTTAGAACGAAGAATTGAAAGCTTACTGCCTCTTTTGGTTCATCACAAAACTCGTTTAATTACCAATATGGGCGCAGCAAATCCGATTGCTGGTGCTGAAAAAATAAAGTCTATTGCTAAAAAACTTGGCCTTAAGATCCGTGTAGCAGTTGTATTGGGGGACGATGTTATTCATCAACTCACCGGTGAGGAGCTTAGTATAGAGGGAAATAAATTTCTCCATACCTATGGTACTCGCGTCTCCGCGAATGCATATATGGGTATCGAAGCCATCTTGCCAGCCCTATCTTCTGGAGCAGACATCATATTGACAGGCCGAGTAGCCGATCCTTCACTTTTCTTGGCACCGATGGTATATGAGTTTGGGTGGTCCACTGAAGATTGGGATCTGTTGGGGAAAGGAACCGTCCTAGGTCATTTGATGGAATGCGCAGGACAACTTACTGGAGGTTATTTTGCAGATCCAGTAACCAAGCCTGTACCAGATCTTCACCTTCTTGGACATCCATTGGTTGAAGTAAGTCGTGATGGTTCGGGGCTAATTCAAAAAATTTCAGGCACTGGAGGACTAATTTCTGTTCAAACAGCCAAGGAACAACTGTTGTACGAAGTTACACATCCAAGAAATTATCTTACACCAGATGTAGTAGCAGATTTTAGTACGGTTCGATTTGAAGAGAAAGGGGAGAATCAACTACAAGTCAATGGTGGTACAGGTAAATGCAAGCCAGAAAGTTTGAAAGTGAGTGTAGGCTATCAATCGGGTTGGATGGGTGAAGGTGAAATTTCCTATGCCGGATCTCATGCAGTCGAACGAGCAAAATGGGCTGGAGAAATAATTCAACAACGGATCGGAGATCAGTTTGAAGAATTTAAAATCGATTTGATTGGGCTAAACTCGATGCATGGAGGAGATTTGGCAGCGAACACTACACCCTACGAAGTAAGGCTTCGTGTGGCTGGAAAATCTCCAACTAAAGAAATTGCCCAACGCATAGGCGAGGAGGTAGAGGCGTTATATACCAACGGACCAGCAGGAGGTGGAGGAGCTCGAAAATATTTACATGAGGTGCTAGGGGTTGTTTCTATCCTTATGAATAGAAATCAAATCCAACCTGCACTAAAATTAATCGATGCATGAAAAAGAAACTTGCACACCTAGCTCATAGTCGGGCAGGAGATAAGGGGAATACCTTAATTCTTTCATTATTCCCTTTTGAGGAAGCAGATTATCCCTTATTGGTTGAAAAAGTTACCGCTGAAAGAGTTAAACAACATCTTTCCCATCAATTGAAAGGAGAAGTTTTTCGCTACCTAATTCCGGAATTGCATGCACTGATGTTCACCTGTGAAAATGCCCTTTCGGGAGGAGTTACCACTTCCATTGCTTTGGATGCGCACGGCAAAAGTCTAAGTTATGCAATTTTAGAACTCACTGTTTAATCTTACATGCTAGACAGTTGGAGAATTTAAGGAAACTAGAATAATCACTAAGTAACTTTCTCCTGGTTTCTTTCCTAAGAAAGCAGTGCATCTGTTTCCATCTCGACGAGGTATCCGTCCCCAATTAGGGTGGCTTGCACCAGGGTATTGGCAGGTTGAATGCCAACAAAGCGCTGCCCATGTGCTCTCGAAATGGCTTCCCAATCCGACTCCCGCTGGACAAAAATCCGTGTACGTACCACGTCTTCCAAACTACCTCCAAGGGATCGAATTGCCCCCTCCACCTTGTCGATGATGAAATGCATTTGTGCGGCAGGATCATCTCCTCCCATGCGTCTGGTACCATGCGTGGCTGTAGTGCCGGATACCAAAATATGGTTTCCCTTGCGGACGGCCCTGCTGAATCCAGCAATATCTTCCCAAATGGTACCGCTTAGCGCTTTGATGCGCCCATCTGCTCCCTCAACGGTGGGGTATGGGCTCGGCAAGGTATCGATGTGGTGGCTTAGGTCCCCCGATGCGGTTAGGAAAGGTGCCTTTCGGTACTCATCTCCGCAATCTCCCGAGATTTTTTGGAGGCAGCTCAAGGCGTTTTGAATTTTGGATTGGTCTGCCGCATCGAGTTGAATCGAGAACAACCCCTCATTTTCTGCAACATGTTGACTTTGTCCCAACCGTGCTCCTATGATCACGCCTGCCACGGCGGGTTGGCAGAGCATGTAATGACTCGCCAATGCAGCGATGCTTACCTTATGTTTCTGGGCTATGGGGTGGAGTGTTGCTAGGAGGCTTTGGAAG
>JAURGC010000182.1 GCA_030833985.1 Algoriphagus sp.
AAAAAGGAATTGGCCTCAAACAAAAAATCCATTACAGGCCCTGTAGAAGGGGTAATCTATCGAAAGGGGGTAGAGGAGGAACTTGCTAAAATCAGCTGTCCTACCTTGGTGATTGTAGGAGATGAAGATGTGGCAACCACACCCGATAAAGCAGCATTTATTCAACAAGAAATTCAAGGCGCGAGATTGGAAATAATTCCGGGTGCTGGTCATAGCAGCTGTATAGAAAAGCCAGAAGAGGTCAACCGATTGCTCAAGGAATGGCTCAATAGGTGACAAAGGTAGACCGTCCAAAATCGACAGCCGAGTCGTAGTTTGACTGGTTTTAGCATTCAAAATTTGATTGACTTTTCATTCCCAGAGGTACTAGTAGCAGTCGCTCATGGTCTGTTGACAGTCGATGATTTTATTTTAAATAGACTATTAATTAAGCATTTAGGCGCTCCTTGGTATTTTTTTTCAACAAAAATTAAACCTTTTCCCTACAATAATTGTATATACATCAATTAATAGGTGAGCACATGGGAAAGATTGAAGAAGCAATCAAACAAACGGGTTTTAGGGACAGCTACAACAAGGTGGTGGTTAACTTATTGTATACCCATAGTTACTTGGTGAATTTTCAAACAGCCGTATTGAAACCCATGGATCTTTCTCCTGAGCAATACAATGTATTACGAATTCTAAGAGGTCAGCAAGGAAAACCCGCCACCATTGCTGCCATCCAAGAGCGGATGTTAAATACGATGTCTAATGCTTCTAGGTTGGTGGACAAACTGAAAGCCAAAGACTTAGTAAAGCGCGATGAATGTCCTGAAAATCGTAGAAAAGTGGATGTGCGAATTACTGATAAAGGACTGCAACTACTTGAATCATTAGAGCCTCAAATTGCAACTGCAAATAAAAAAGCAGTTCAACTTCAGGAAGACGAACTTATTCAACTCAATGGCCTATTGGACAAACTTCGAGGGTAGTTCAAAACAACTTTCTAATTATAATTTACCAAATCAAATTTCTAAACCAATACAATTATGAGCACCACAAAATGGATGATCGACCCTACCCACTCCGAGGTAGCATTTAAAGTAAAGCACCTAGTAATTTCTACCGTAACCGGTTATTTCCGAAAGTTTGAAGGAAATGCAGAATCTACCTCTGAAGATTTTTCAGGAGCAGCAGTTGCCTTTAGCTTAGATGTAAACAGCATCGATACGAATCAATCCGATCGAGATCAGCACTTGAAATCAGCTGATTTTTTTGATACTGCTAACTTCCCTTCGATCACTTTTGCCGGAAAACTTGTCAATCATGGCGGAGAATACCAACTTCAAGGGGATCTCACGCTAAAGGGTGTCACCCAGCAGGTGACTTTGGAGGTGACTTACGGAGGAACCGTAGCCGATCCTTACGGACAAACCAAAGCTGGTTTTGAGATTGAAGGCAAACTGAATCGCAAAGACTTCGGATTGACCTGGTCTGCCATTACTGAAGCTGGTTCTGTCGTAGTCAGTGACCAAGTTCGTTTGCAGCTCAGCGTTCAATTGGTAAAGCAATAAGTCTACTCAGCACCTAAATCAACTCTAAAAGGAGCCTCTTTTTGAGGCTCCTTTCATTATCCCTTTTTCCATGCAACCCTTAGTCTTAGGAATTCACCACATCACTGCCATCTCTGGGGACCCACAGCAAAACATCAATTTTTATGCGGGTATATTGGGTCTTCGATTGGTAAAGAAGACCATCAATTTTGATGCACCTGATGTGTACCACTTCTATTTCGGCGATGCGCTCGGACGCCCCGGAACAGTTTTCACCACTTTTCCATTTGCAGGAGCACGGAGGGGAAAAAAAGGTGTGGGAGAATTGACCTACACGGCCTTCTCCATAGGCATCAATAGCCTAAACTTTTGGGAAGAGCGACTCAAAAGATTTGGAATCCCCGTATCGGATCGCTTGACCCGCTTTGGAGAATCAATCCTCCGATTTGAAGACCAAGATGGCATGGGCATCGAACTGGTCTCCAATACAGCCGATCAAAGAGAAGGTTGGACCTATGGAGGGATTCCACTCGAGCATTCCATCAAAGGATTTTATGGTGCCACCCTTGCACTTCGAAGCAAGGAACTGACAGAGCGCCTACTAATAGATCACATGAATTACCGATTTCATAGTCAAGAAGGGAATCGGTACCGCTATGGATTGGATGGAAAACCGGGAGAATGGGTAGATATTCTTGTTGATCCCAATGGGCAGCGTGGCGTTCAAAGCGCAGGAACAGTGCATCATTTGGCCTTTCGGACCCCAACGACCACCTCGCAACTTGAAATGCAGCAACTTCTACTCAAGCAAGGCTATGGAGTGACGGAAGTTCGGGATCGAAATTATTTTTTATCCATTTATTTTAGGGAGCCAGGTGGCGTTTTATTTGAAATTGCTACCGATGTGCCTGGATTCGCCATTGACGAGGATGAAGCGTATCTGGGAGAACTCTTAAAGTTGCCCGACTGGGCAGAGAAGAGCCGATCGCAGATTGAAGCTGCCTTAATACCTGTGAACTTTCACCCTGAAAACTATGTCTAACTGGATCCAAACAGGCCTTCCTCTTTCGGAATCGAAGAAGGCAATCATTCTCATACATGGGAGAGGAGCAACGGCAGAAAGTATCGTGTCACTAGCCGATTACTTGAAGCTGGCTGACTTTTCCATTTTTGCGCCACAAGCCGCCCAGCGAACCTGGTATCCCTATGGATTTATGGCGAGCGATCAAGGCAATCTTTCCGCTTTGAATTCGTCTTTGCAACAAGTTTCCCTTCTATTTCAATTTTTGATAGAGAATGGAAAAGCACCAGAGCAGATTTATGTGATGGGCTTTTCGCAGGGAGCCTGTCTTTCTTTGGAGTTCGCCGCACGAAATGGGCAGAAATTCGGAGGCGTTGTTGCCTTTACAGGTGGCTTGATTGGAGAAAGACTAGAAGAAGAAAAGTATAAAGGAGATTTTCAAGGGACGCCCATCCTACTTAGTAGTAGCGCACATGACATGCATGTGCCTGCCCAACGAATTCATGATTCTGCCCAGCTTCTTCAGAAAATGGGTGCGGAGGTTAGCCTTTCTCTTTTTGAAGACGAGCTCCACACCATCCGTCCTGAGGAATTGACTTGGGTCAATCAAACGCTTTTTTTGTAAAGTTTCTTGGTTCAAAAAATCCTAGGCACTAGCCGGATTTTTTTGTTTAGCACCAGGCTAATCTTCTAGTAAGAATAGGTTATCTGTGAACCTAGTTCTGGATCCAGCTCGATTTGTGCATACACCCCTACTTCCTGCTGTAATTCTTCTACGTGGCTGATGATTCCGACAACTCTGTTTTCATGCCGCAGCGCTTTGAGTGTTTCAAAGACCACTCTAAGCGAATTTTTGTCGAGCGCTCCGAATCCCTCATCCAAAAAGAAGAAACTTTGATCCGCCTGATTGAGTGCTTTTACTTTTTCTGCTAGTGCCAAGGCAAGGCATAGAGAAGCTTGGAAAGTTTGCCCACCGGAAAGTGTTTTGAGTAATCGTTTTTTGCCTCCATTCAAATAGTCCATCACCCAAAAGGTATTGCTATCATCAATTTCCAAGCTCAAGCTATTTTTGGTAAGCAACCGAAATCGCTTATTGGCAGTA
>JAURGC010000021.1 GCA_030833985.1 Algoriphagus sp.
CAATACCTAATTTCTTTCTTTAATCCTGCTTTAGAAGGGTATCAAGGCTGGTTATTTTTTGCTTTTTTGTTGGGAAGAGTAATGGGATTGGTTCATCCTGAAGTGACTGGCTTACAGGCAATAGGCTCCAAAAGAAAAGTGTTGGGTTGGATTGCCTTACTTATTTTTATTCTCTGCTTTTCCCCTCAGCCCTTTCAAGTGAATTAAATTTTCACAAAGTAATAGGTTGGCCAAGCATGATTGGCAATAGGAACTGAATTTTGAACATTAGTCGGCTTCCAATTCTTGACATTTCCAATTAATATCGAATGCAGAACGCCGATTGAAGAATGAATAAGTGGGGATTCGTAAATTATACGAGTCTCCTATTACCACGAATAAATCTTGCCTTTTGGCTCTACTCAACCTTAGTACTTAGTACAATTTTGTGAATTGGGTATCGCTATTCGGGCAAGGCTCGGTATGCAAGAATTCCTCCCAAAACATTCCGAACCTTTGTAAAGCCTTTGGTTTCCATAAATTTCTTGGCATTCCCACTTCTAGCACCTGAGCGGCAATGGATAACGATTTCCTCGTCCTTGATTTTTTCAAGTTGGTCCAACTGATGCGCAAGTTCTCCCAAAGGAATATTATCGGCTCCTAAGTTATCTTCCTCATACTCCCATTCCTCACGCACATCGATAAAGTGAAATTTTTCGCTTTTCTCTAGTCTTTCTTTCAGTTCGTTTACGGTAATGTCTTCCATGCTATTTTTTTACTAAAATTCGAAATGAGGTGATCTCTACGTCACGAATTACACGGATCAAGTAGAGTCCCGGTAGTTGATCCCTAAAATTAAGGACTTCTCCTAGATTCTTAGCTATGCGTGGAAGGGTAATCTCCCGGCCGTAAGCGTCAAGCACCTGAAGGTAGGAAAATTCTCCTTCGACCATTACTTCATCTATTGCTGGATTGGGATAGACCCTTAGGGTAGGATTGGTGCTTACATTTCCCCCTGCATTACTAGCTAGACGCACGTGGGGTCGGATCAATAGCGCACCCGCCACATCTTTATTTTGAATCCATCCCCCTCCTACATTGTAGTGGATGCGGTCCCCAAAATCAGTGGATTTGTCCAACCCAACTTGCAAGAAATCGTTGGTAAATTGGGTGAAACCGACATAAAAGGTACCGGATACAGGTACTGCTTCTTCCAATTGGAAATAAATGATGGGTTGTTCAGGAGACTTGGCCGGTAGAGTCACTTCTTGAGTGTACAGCGGAGTTTGGTCTAAAGATGACCAGACCACTAGGTCCACTACCTGATTGACCTGCCTTGCACTGGAGAAATCAATGGAGATACCGGTTAGGTTGACTGGTTCAGGGGTGGTATAGGCTACTGCCAATTGCCCTGAACGTTGATTGATTCCTGCCGTATAGTCTGCTTGCCCTTGATCATAGGCAAAGTAATCTTGAAGAGAGAACTTGGTTCTTACGTAGTCATTAATTCGGAAATCCACTTGAGCATATCGAGTGGTATCCGTTCCATTAATGCTTGTTAATAGCCCATCTCCAGTAATGAGGGCGGTTTCAAAGTACATCTCCCCAGGTTGACTTGGCACCGGGATTTCAGAAAAGGTTCTACTGATAATAGTCCTTCTTTCCAAGGCATTGGGCACGGGGTTGAATGGAGTTGTTGTGTTGATTGATAGCAAGTTGTTTCCGATACTATCTTGAAGGGTTACCGAAAACTCCATTGCTCGAAATCTATTTTCAAGGTTTTGAAATTCACTTTTAACTGTGGACCAGTTGTCTTTTTGATGTTTGGCTACAAGTTCCCAAGGATATGCGCCAAAATCACCCAGACGTACGGCACTTGGAACGGTTAGGGCACGGTCAGGATAAGCAAGGAGGGAAGCACTTCCTTGGCTATTTAAATAGACATAGTCCAATAACCAAGAATCAAAAGGACCGCTTTGCCTTCCATTGGAGAAAAACCGAAACTGAAAGTTAGCATGCTGCCATTCGGGTAGGATAGAAATGATTTCTTGGGTAAATAGACTGCGGTCTAAACCATCACCACCTGACTTTTCCCATATGGTCTGCCAGTTTCCTGAGGAACTTAGAATTTGAAGAGTGAGGCGATCTGATTGATCTGGTACTTCAGCTTTGCCTCCTGCTTGCCAAAAGAAACTAAGGTACAGACTACTTTGCTGTACTACATCTAAGGAACTTAAGTCCAAGGGAATACTGGTCAAGTAATCGCTTTCTCCTTGATCCTTTTCTTGTAAGGAATAGGAGCGCCCAAGTTCATCTACTCCATTAAAGAGGACCATTCCTATGGAGGGAGCATTCGTTCCGATGGTTTCGGTATAGGAAGTTCCTGCTGCTATCCATTTGGAGGGGTCAATTCCTTGAGAAAAATCATCCCAGAAAGGGATGAGTCCATTCGCTGCTTGACGTTCTTGAGGGCGAGAATCAGAGAGGGAATTAGCCGGATTTCTATGCGTTGGAGCAAAAACAACAAATTGAGCACTGCTAGGGGTACTTTGACTCAACAAAGCAATTAGAAAAAGTAAAAATAGATAGGGATTACTTTTCAAAACTAGTTGTTTTTGGAAATCCAAAGATCTATTAAATCTCCTGTTTTCAGTTCTACCCCTAGAAGTGGGTTTTGTAAGTAAACTTTTCCTGGACTTAAGGAATCAGTTTTTTGGTAAATTTTTCTACCCAATCGAAGGCCTGATCCTAATATCAGGAATTCAGCTTCCTCTTCCTCTAATCCTACAAAATTAGGGGTAGTTAAAAGTTGATTGCCTAATCCATCGCCAACAACCAAATCTATTTTTGATCCTTTAGGTATGGGTGATCCTTCAGCAATAGGAGAGTCCTTAAATCGTTGTTCCAGCACTACATTGATACCGATATCTGGAACATATATAATGTCACCACGCATCAATCCAAGGTTGGCCAGAATTTCTTGGACATTTTTCAATGGCATGTTTACCAAACTAGGCATTTTTAGAATGGGCGCATTTCTTGCATTGAGTGTGAGGTAAATCTTTCGGCCCTTTTTGACCAGGGAATTGGCCTCTGGACGTTGTTTTAAAATTGCCAAGGGGTCTTTTTCAGCGCTAAATCCTGAATCGGGAAGAATTTCAAATTCGAGCGAAGTCTTGTGCAGCATTTCCTCGGCTTCCTCATAGGACATTCCTTCTAAGTCTGGAACAGAGACAGTTTCCCCGTGGTTGGTGTAATAGGGAAGATAAAGCTTGAGGAAAAGTACCCCTAATGCAATCGATATACCTGCAATTAGGAGTAGATGAATCCCAACTTTTTTTAATTGTGGGAGAAGTGATTGCATAGAATTAAATTAGAGTCAATTGAATCGTTGGCTTCTCTGCTAGCATGGAAATGAGTCTTAAGATACTTGGCCAATAGGAATCTTTTCAGCCTACTATCATTTATTGAATTAAAACTCGTTTTATCTCTTGAAGGCTAGGGCTATTTATTTTGAAAACAAAAAGACCTGAGCTAAACATCTCTCTACTTAACGTATACGTTTGGTTTAGCGTATTTGGAAACGATAATTCTCGTACCACAGCTCCTGTAGCCGAGATAATCTGGATGGTTACATTTTCTCTTCTCGGAAGGTTAAATGCAATATTCACAAATTCTGAAGCTGGATTGGGATACACTACGCTGTTTTTTTCAGCTGGAATCACTGGATCAGGATTTGCACTTAAGAAAAGCTCAAAGTTGTCTAAGTAAACTGATGAATTTTGATTGCCTTGCCCTTCCAAAGCAAACGCAAGTCGTAATTGATTTTTTCCTTCCCCCGTAAACTCCGTGAGATTGACATATTTTCGTTCAAAATCCCCTGCATTAGTTGGGTTAACAGGACCTCCACTTACAGTAGCTAGTTCAGCACCTGCTGCTGACCAAATTACTTGGTAAGTTTCTCCCTCGTTGGTGCTCGCAAGTAAGGAAAGGGTGGTCGAAGAATCTGCAGGCCCAGAAGCTACATCGAAGAAAATACTAGCCTGGCGACTTTTTGACAAATCAAATATGGGAGAACCTAGCCAGTAAGAGTTTCCTGAAGTAATTTGTTGAATAAAAGCTAAGTTATTTGGTCCAGTACCCCCACTTGACGTAGTCACCTCCCAAGGAGTTTGACCACGTTCAGGATTGATGCTTAGCCAAGGGGACAATTCGGTGCTTCCGTTAAAATTTTGTCTCCAAGGGATTTCTATGCGTCCTGTATTCTCTATAAAATTCCAATTAACTTGTGGTGCAGCAGGAATATTTTGGTCAAAATTCGGTTCAGAAACCCCAAATTTTAAATTATTTATCCCATCGGTCGAGGAGTTTGCCAGGGTAACGTTGATCGATTCTCCAGGAGGGATTACAAACCCAGAACCAAGAAATAATCGGTTTCCAGAATTATTCGTATTTCTGCTGAATAAAAACTTGGAAATAGGCAAATTCCCTGTATTGGTCAAGCGCACGATCTCGTCCTCGTGGTTTCCCGCGCTAATGGGGCTTGGAGCTAGAATGCCTTCGATTTTTAGATCGTATTTAAATTCTTCATTGGGGAGGACACGCAGGTTTCGAATAAAAATATTGTTGCCAAAAGCATTTTTCGTGACGATAGCTACTCTAATTTTCCCTAAATCCTTGAATTGACTCAAGTTGACCAGTTCTGTTCTAAATTGGGACTCACTGGTTGGAATAAATTCTTCCACGGTTGGGTCGGAAGTTTGAAGACGGGTTCCATTTTTCTTGTATGGAGCGCTAATGATATCAAATTCTAGGCTACAATCTGGAGCGATTGCTACAAGCAATTCGTCTTGGAATCCCGGTTCGTTGTACGGAGCATGAGCCAACTCAAATACCAACTGTGCATTGGGGTATTGGCTCAGATCAATTTGAGGCGAAATGAAATAATCTAATTGACCTTGCGCTTCGTATTCGTAATGTCGAATAAAAAGTGCAGGCTCAGGTGTTCCATTTAGGGTTACATTGGTTTGCTCCCAAGTCAATGACTGGTCAGGATTTCCAATGATCCAAGTAGCCGGCAGTGCGCTCAAGGACAGTGCATAGGGAAGGGTCAGTTGCCCCTGTTGAACGGGTTTGGAACTTAGCGAATTGTTAGCCGCCACAAGATCTGATAGATCATTCACTTGAACTATTGAGAACACAAATTCATTGGTTTCACCGGAGGTTTCAAAACTTCCAAAAGTGAGGATTGCCGTATCGGCTGTGTTGAGTTCGGTCCCAAATCGCTTACTTTCAATCAGGCGTCCATTCCATCTAAATTCTACGGTTACGGAGGTAATGAATTCGTTTCCACGATTTTGAATTTCAATTTGAGGAGTTAATGTGCTTTGGCAAAGTGCATCCGCAGGGTTAACTACTTTAAGGATGGAAACATCTCTTGTAGCTAGATCAGGGTCTTTGGTTGCTCGATTATTTACCAAAGTGGCCCTTCTTGGACTGTTGGCAAGCACCGCATCAAATCGTTCTACTTGTCCCTTTGTAAACAAATTCATGCATAGATCGGGGGTATAATCCATGTAGTTTTGGATCATATTGCTGTTTTCGCAAGAAACCCGTATCGGGTTATCGTTGCAAATGGTATTGTTAGGTGCATCTTGAACAGGGGTATCTGCCACAAAATCATCTACTTCGCAGCCTCCATCACCCCAAATATGACGTAAGCCCAGGAAGTGTCCAACTTCGTGGGTTGCAGTTCTTCCATTGGTATTGGCGGCAGTACCTGGCCCAGTTCCAAAAAAGAGGTAATCGATTGTTACCCCATCACGAATTGTTGCTGAGGGAGCGAAATTAAGTCCGGGTAAATTAGAAGTAGGAAAGGTCGCAAAACCTAAATATGGAGAAACCAAAGGTACCACCCACATATTTAAATACTCTTCAGGATTCCATTGGGATGTCTGACCTAGTAGGGTTGCGTCTCCCGGCCCATAACTCTCTTTAGGCCCCTGCTTTCGTACAATACCTGTGGTAGGAAGTCCATTTGGATCTTGCTTGGCCAAAACAAATTCAATATTCGCATCTGCTGCCACTGGAACAAATTCCGCTTGGGTGAGGATGGCATCTGCATTTAATCTTCTGAAATCTTCATTTAAAACACGAATCTGTTCAAAAATCTGTGCGTCTGAAATATTGGCTTCGACACCTATGTCGGTTCCATTGTGGATAATATGTACGACTATTGGAATCACTCTTTTTTCAGCCTGAACCCTCATGATTTGCGGTTTGCTGTTCTTTTCGGTGATTTTACGCGTAATCCAATCTTCAAAAAAATCTTTCGTACCAAACACACCCAACTCTTTTTCTTGCTGGATTTCCAATAAGGTGTGCCCGCATTTTTCACCATGTCCCATACCAACGTGGTCATTGGAAGCATCTTTAAATTCTTTCAAAATTACCCCTTGTCCAAAGCTAGGTAGGGATACTAGTGTGAAAAGCCCTACAAAAAATAGCGAGCCCCAGCTTAGTTGGTGTGTTTTTTTCATGGAATGGAGGATTAAGCAACGGTAAGGTTAATTGCTTCTACTCGCTTAATTTCTGGGATAGCGCGCAAAATAGCTTCTTCAACACCTGCTTTTAGAGTCATGGAGGACATGGGGCAAGAACCACAATTTCCCATCATTTCAATTTTTAACACATACTCTTCAGTTAGCTCTACAATACGCACATTTCCTCCATCTGCTTCTAGATAAGGTCGAATGGTGTCCAAAGCAAATTCTATTTTTTCTCTCAATACAGCTTCCATGAACAATTCTTAAGGTTTAATTTCTACTAACTCGGTTTTCTCTAATGAAGAATTCCGTATTGCTATTTGACGCGCTACTTCCTCTGCAAGTTTCAAATAAGCCTCTTGAGTAGGTCCAGATTTAAGTACTGCAGGGAAGCCACTATCTCCACTTTCGCGGATACTTTGTACGATTGGAACTTCTCCCAAAAAAGGAACCTGGTATTTTTCAGCCAGCTTCTTCCCCCCATCCTTACCAAATAGGTAATATTTGTGGTTTGGAAGTTCTTCAGGTGAAAAATAAGCCATATTTTCTATAACACCTAAGATGGGAACATTAATTTGAGCTTGGCGAAACATGCTTAATCCTTTTGTGGCATCGGCAAGAGCTATTTTTTGCGGAGTGGTCACAATGACAGCCCCTGTTACTGGCACTGTTTGTACTAGCGTGAGATGAATGTCAGAGGTGCCTGGAGGCAGATCTATCAACAAGTAATCCAACTCTCCCCATTCCACATCGGCGATAAATTGACGCAAAGCTGAGCTTGCCATGGGACCTCTCCAAACGACAGCACTGTCCGTTGGAGTTAAAAATCCAATAGACATCATCTTTACACCATACTGAGTAATTGGAACAATGATATTCTTTTCCCCTTCTTTTTTTACTGCGGGTTGTTCCCCTTCCACATTAAACATGGTGGGAATGGATGGTCCTGAAATATCGGCATCAATCAATCCCACTTTTGCTCCTAGTTCAGCAAGGGCAACAGCTAAATTGACTGCTGTCGTAGATTTGCCAACCCCTCCTTTTCCTGAAGCGATGGCAATGATGTTCTTTACCTGTGGGAGTATCGGTGTGGCTTCACGTACGGTAGTGACCTGTGAGGTCATAAAAATCTCCCAGCTGTAATTTTTGCCAAAATCTTCATCCAAAACCTCCAAGCAATTATTTTTAATTACTTCCTTTAGTGGACAAGCGGGTGTGGTCAGTACGACCGAAAACTTTACCAAATTGCCATTGATTTCTATCCCCTGAATCATTCCCAATGAAACCAAGTCCCTCTTTAAATCAGGATCATGGACTTTGGAGAGGGATTTTTTTAACAATTCTGGAGTCAATTGCATGGCATTTGAAATTTTTTTGCAAGTTAGGTCAAGAATGTGTCTTAGAAAAACCTACACAGGTATTTTACAAAGTGTTGGGGCCGAATTTTCTTCTTTGACATCAAGCTTCGATTTCCCATTGGAGTCCTTACCTTTGTTTATTCAATTCTTCCCATGTCCCTCAGCAAACTGACCACCGACAAAGTAAAAGAACGCGTTGACATCGTCGAGGTGATTGGTGATTATGTGCCCTTGAAAAAAAAGGGCCAAAATATGTGGGCTTGTTGCCCTTTCCATGGAGAAAAAACCCCTTCATTTTCCATTTCGCCATCCAAACAAATTTATAAGTGCTTTGGCTGTGGAAAAGCAGGAGATCCCATCCAATTTGTGATGGATATTGAAGGAATCGGTTTTCAGGAAGCCATTCGGCAGCTTGCAGGAAAGTATGGAATAGAAGTAGAGGAGGAGGCAAATCTTAGTCCAGAGCAAAATTTGGAGCAAAATGAACGAGAGAGCTTGTTTATAGCCACCAACTTTGCCAAAGATTTTTTTATTAAAAACTTAGATACCGAAGAAGGGAAGTCTATCGGTTTAAGCTACTTTAAAGAACGTGGCTTTAGTCCGCAAATTATTCAAAAGTTTGACTTAGGGTATGCATTAGATGGCTGGGATAATTTCTTGAAAGCAGCCAAAGCAGCAGGCTACCAGGAGGATATTTTATTGAAAGCGGGTTTGATTTTACAGAAAGAAGGAGATACTGAACGACTTTACGATCGATTTAGAAACCGTGTCACCTTTACCATTCACAATGTCAGTGGCAAAGCCATTGGCTTTGGGGCTAGAATTTTAACCAAAGATAAAAATCAACCCAAATACATCAATTCGCCAGAGACGCCCATCTACCACAAAAGTGATGTGCTCTATGGTATGTTTCAAGCAAAAAAGGCAATCCGTGATTTTGACAATTGCTATTTAGTAGAAGGGTACACCGATGTGGTCTCTTTGCACCTTTCAGGAATTGAAAATGTGGTTGCTTCCTCTGGAACCTCCCTTACCGAGGGACAGATTAAATTAATTCGCCGATTTACCAATCAGGTTACGGTGCTTTACGATGGCGATCCAGCAGGAATAAAGGCTTCTCTGCGGGGGATTGATTTATTGCTGGAAGGGGGGCTAAATGTCAAAGCAGTCGTATTCCCAGAAGGAGAAGATCCTGATAGTTACTCCAGAAAGGTGGGTTCTCAAGCTTTTCAAGAATATCTCAAAGAGTCTAGCCGAGACTTTATCGGTTTCAAAATTGGGCTATACAAAGAGGAAATTGATCAAGATCCCATCCGGAAAGCAGGAATAATCCGCGAAGTAGTACAAAGTATAGGTAAAATTCCTGACCCAATTATTCGATCGATCTATGCCAAGGAGGCTTCAAATTTGTTGGCAATTGAAGAAGAAATCATCCATGCGGAACTCAATAAAATTCTTTTAAAAACCCAAAAAGAACAGTTTGAACGTGCCAAGGAAGAAAAGGCAATCGAAACAAGCATTGACGAATTAGTAGCAGCTCCTGAAGAAATTTCTTCTGGAAGTACCATTCTGCTTCAGGAGCGTGAGACCATGCGCTTGTTGATTAATTATGGAAGCATTAGGCTGGATGCCCAAGAGGTGCATTTTAGTCAGTATGTAATTGAAGAAATCAAGGAGATTGAATTTCAAACTCCTATTTATCAAAAAATGTTGCAAGTATTCAAGGAGCAGGGTGTATCAGGAAAGATTCCAACAGATGAATTATTTTTAAATCATTCCGATACGGAAATTCGTCAGGAAGCCATCGCCTTGGTTACTCAGAGGCATGAAATTTCCAACCATTGGAAGGATAAATTTCAGATTTTTATTCAGCTTGAGTCAGATGATTTAGCGACTACAGCATTCAAGTCTATCTTAAGATTGAAGCGGCGATTTTTACAAAAAATGATGGAGGAAGCCATGGCCAAAATCAAAGAAGCAGAAGCAATGCAACTTCAAGAAGCAGAGGTGAATGAGTTGCTTGAACTCTACCTTGAATTAAAGAAATTTAAATTTAAAATCGATAAAGAGCTGGGGATAGTAATTGGTTAATTCCAAACTTTCTCCTGGCTGTTCCAGTTTTCTATTCAAACCAGCTAACTTTGTTAGCAAACGAGGCTTTTAACAACACGTATCTGTGGAAAAATATACGCTTGACCCCATTGAAGATGCCATTCAGGCAATCAAAAACGGAGAAGTAATCATTGTAGTTGATGACGAGGATCGTGAAAATGAAGGCGATTTTGTTTGCGCAGCTGAAAAAGTTACCCCAGAGATCATCAACTTCATGGCGACGCATGGAAGAGGACTGATATGCGCTCCTTTGATCGAAGATCGCTGTGAATTACTGGGCTTAGACCTCATGGTAGGAAGCAATACTGCGGTGTTTGAAACACCCTTTACCATATCTGTTGATTTAATAGGGCACGGCTGTACTACAGGTATTTCTGCTTCGGATAGAGCCAAAACTATTTTAGCATTAGTAGATGATCGTATTCATCCGAATGAGCTGGGTAAGCCAGGACACATTTTCCCTCTTAAGGCCAAAAGAGGTGGTGTTTTGCGAAGAGCAGGGCATACCGAAGCAGCCATTGATTTTTCAAGATTAGCTGGCTTACAACCGGCAGGCGTTCTCGTTGAAATTATGAATGAGGACGGGACTATGGCTCGGTTGGATGATTTAATGAAAGTACGTGAGAAATTTCACCTCAAACTTGTTTCTATCAAGGATTTGATTGCCTATAGGCTAAAAAATGAAAGTTTAATCACCCGTGAAATTGGGGTAGATATGCCAACCACTTGGGGAGATTTTGATTTGATCGCCTATCGTCAAACCAATACGCAGGAAATTCATTTGGCCTTAATTAAAGGTAGTTGGGATAAGGATGAGCCCGTGCTCGTTCGCGTTCATTCTTCCTGTGCCACAGGAGATATTTTCGGTTCGTGCAGATGCGATTGTGGTCCTCAATTGCATGCTGCTATGGAACTCGTTGAGCAAGAAGGAAAAGGAGTGGTTTTGTACATGAACCAAGAGGGGAGAGGTATTGGTCTTATCAACAAATTGAAGGCTTACAAACTTCAAGAAGAAGGGATGGATACGGTACAAGCTAATTTGGCCCTGGGTCTACCCATGGATAGCAGAGATTATGGGGTCGGGGCACAGATTTTAAGAGATTTGAACATATCTAAAATTCGATTGATTTCCAATAATCCTCAAAAACGAGTTGGCTTATTGGGGTATGGATTGGAGATTGTGGAACAAGTACCGATAGAAATACAACCCAACCCACACAATGAAAAGTACTTGCAAACGAAGCGAGACAAAATGGGGCATACTATTTTGAAATAAGTTGCTTGTATTTTGAATCGGGTTAAAAAACTTGCCCGCTTTCTTTCCGTTTAAGTTTATCATGAGAAATTTAAAACTAGGTTTTATTCTAATTTTTATTGGTTTGAGCACGCTTAGCAGAGCTCAAGATAGAAATCAATTTCCTTCCCAAATTTGGCATAAGGGCACCCTAAATTTGGTAGATGGGGCTTCGGTTTCAGGTTTGGTGAAATACGATTTTGAATCGAATTTGGTACAGCTGCAAGCAGAAACAATCATCACTTACACAGCCTCGAATGTAACTAGCTTTGAAATTTTCGACGAGATTTATAAAGGGATTCGAAATTTTTATAGTTTGCCTTATGCCTTAAATGGGGATTATGAAACCCCCGTCTTTTTTGAAGTATTGACCCAAGGGACGCACATTGCCTTACTTTGCCGAGAGTATATTGCTACCGATAATCGTGGGATGAATAATTGGGCAGGTGTTGGAATGAATCCTTTTTGGGGGCCTCAAACAATAGCAGGCTTTCGATTGGCATTTACCTATTACTTTTTAAAAAATGGTCGCTTAGAGCGGTATTCAGGCAAGAAAAAAGAGTTATTTGACATCTTGACAGGCTACGATGACGAGCTACAAGTGTATATGCGTAAAAATCGATTGGAATACAATCAACGTGGAGATCTTTTGCGAATCACTGCTTACTACAACGAATTAAAAAACAATTAATCATGTCCAAACCGCTAATCCTCGTGTCTAATGATGACGGAATCACCTCCAAGGGAATTCGTATTTTGGTTTCTGTCATGAAAAAATTAGGGGATGTGGTAGTTGTGGCTCCAGATAGTCCTCAATCGGGTATGGGGCATGCAATCACTATTGGTCAAACCCTTCGCTTATATGAGGAGGATATTTTTGAGGATGTTTTGGCTTTCAAGTCGAGTGGAACTCCTGCAGATTGCATCAAATTAGCCAAACACTACGTGTTGAAAGATCGAAAACCAGATTTGGTTGTGAGTGGCATCAATCACGGATCCAACACGTCTATTTCTGTATTGTATTCCGGCACTATGTCGGCAGCTATTGAAGGTGCATTGGAGGGATTGCCCTCAATTGGGTTTAGTTTGTGTGATTTCTCATCCAAAGCTGATTTTTCTCACGTGGAAGAATGGGTCGAAAAAATTGCACGTCAAGTTTTGGAAAATGGGATTCCAAAAGGAATTGCACTCAATGTCAATTTCCCGCCCAAGCGCAATGAAGCGATTCGGGGAGTTAAAATTTGCCGACAGGCGGACGCTAAGTGGCAAGAAGAGTTTGCTGAGCGCTTTGACCCAACGGGAAGAAAGTATTTTTGGATGGCTGGCAACTTTGTGAATTTTGACAAAGGGGAGGATAATGACGAATGGGCAATTGCCAATAATTACATTTCTGTAGTTCCTTGTCTCTATGATTTAACGGCCCATCATGCGATTTCCCATATCAATAAGGAGTGGGACTGGACCAAACTCGGGGATTAGGATTTAAGGATTAGCTGCTACCTGTGGATAAATGGGATGGTAATCCAGCGGATAAATCGCTCACAGACGACAGACCCTAGCCCACTTATTTGTACTTCAACTTTATTTTTTTTGGTTACTTGTGAAAAAGTAGTGAATCAGACTATATTTTTTTAAATAGAAATGGGTTTTATTTTGCTTCTATTTGTGTCGAAACCAGCAGTCCATACGTGATTCCTCGTACCCTTTGAAGACCGTATTTACAGGATAGCCGTGGATTAGCTGGGTATTGAATTTGGTTCGGGCCAGGTAGTTAAAGGCTCCCATATCACCAGTATAGGCAGTTTTATTGAATGTGTTGAATTGACGATGAATAGCGCAAAGCTGTTGGAGAAAGGTTAAAAAAAGGGGGTAATTTCCTCCTATGATCCCACAATTCAAGAGTGTTTTTGAAGCATGTTTCATTTCATAATCTGCATAGTCTTCAATTTGACTCCTTAAACTACTAGAATGCGCATGCATCCATTCGTTAGCCAGTTTAGTGGGCTCGTCTCCACAAAATAGAGAGTTGGGTGAGGCGATAAAAAGTGGGTCAATGAAGGGATTATTCACTAACGTCACATCCGATACATCGGTAACAAAAATATTGGCTGGGGAATGGGATTGTTTTTCTAAAAAATCTAGGTAAACGAGGTATCGATATACGTTGGGGTTGAAATGTGGATTGTAGGTAATGTTTACAAAGGTGAGGTATTCATTTTCGTAGATTCGGCAGGTTTCTTCGCTGAAGCCATTATGAAATAGTATTCCAAAAAGTTTGGCGGCTGCTATTGATTCTGCCCAGTTGCGAACCAATTCGTAGTTGTTGTCTTGCAGTGTGGTGTTGCGATTGACATCATAAACCCCTGTGATGTGGCAGGCAAGTACCAGATTGCAATTTGGAGGTAGCTTTGGGTAATTCCCACTCATGAATTTGCCTCCAAAAGCTGTTGTTGTTTTACCTGGGAACAAGTGCTGTTCGGATTGTTACGGTAATAAATGTAGGTTCGTAGGTCTACTTTTTTAACCCTGTACATTAAACTGGCTCTATCAAAAAAGTCCGAATCTGCAGCAAATCCATCTCGAAATTGTAAGTTTAAGAATACTTCTCTAAGACCGAAAAGTGTACCAAAAAGAGTGGCCTCATCTAAATGAATTTGCTTGCTTAAGTCATTTCTATCTGGAACGAAATAGTCCTCTGGTGTTTCGACAATGGTTTCGGAGGTGGAGCAAATTAAGTCAGCGGACCTCATCTCTCTAAGGCAGGAGGAAAGGTGATTGGGCTTGTACTCGTCGTCACTGTCAAGGATGGTAATGTAGGTTCCTACGCTGTTGAGTACACCACGGTTAATAGATGCCGCTTGACCACGGTTGCTATGACGGATGTAGCAGAGTCGGTCTTCGTGTGCTTCGATGTACTTCATCAAGGATTCTCGGTTATTTTCCTTACTCCCATCATCGATGATGATCAATTCAAAATCCTGAAAATCTTGATTTATTACAGAGTCTATCGCTCTTTTTGTGGCGGCAAAGTCGGTATTATAAACCGCCATCAAGATCGATATAGGTACTTGTTTTAACATGCTGAATGAGGGTTTTTTCTGCTCATGGCAATCTGAGAGATAGCCCTCGTTACTCTCCTACACTTTTTCGATCGGCCAAACATAGTAGATGTCAAAGGTAGGAAGAACTAAGTTATGGAAGGGTTAAAAAGTGATGATGGAATGATTAATTCCCTAAATTAATTATTTAAATAACTGGTTTGTAAGACTTTAAGCGTGAATTTTAAGGATTATCAAACTCTCCCTCTTTTGATTAATGAGGAAATTATTTTTTTCGTAGTAAGACCTCCTCAGGGTGTATAGCCTCTTCAATGATCCCAAATTTGCGTACTTTTTCACTAACTTCTTTCAAAGAGCCCAGAGTAAGGATGTCTTCTGTACACCAGGTAGTCTGAGCAAGCCATTCACTCACTAGAATGGGGGACAGGTGGTACTCTCGTGCAATTTGCTCCACCAAATCGGGCTTTTTGACCAACTTATCCGAGATGTCATAGACTGTATCGCGTACTTCAAAAAGGATATTTCCCCAAGTTTGGATTGCCTGAGGTGAAGCCACCCAAACAAAACATGGCCAGGGGCTGGGGAGCTCACCGGTACGAATAAGCATTCCCTGCTCCACTACTGGACTTGTGGTGTATTTTTCCCAGAGAAAATACCCTTCTTCGCCTTGGGCATATGCAGCTAGGGCACCATCCAAATTGCCCACAATTTGAAAGTTGAGCGAGTCTACCGGCCAGCCTTCTCTGATGGCGAGGACCTGGGCCATCAAATGCGACCCAGAACCCAAGCGACTGATAAAAAAGGTCTTTTTTGATACTTTAGTTGACGTATCGGTAGGACTGGGTGACTCGTGGATTCCCCAAATTAGTGGGGAGAGGACGTGGTAGCCAAGCATTTTGTTTTGGCCTCCAGTAGAACAATCTTTTAAGAAACTTTCCGTAAGTAGGAGCGCTAAATCAGTGGCACCAGTTCTAAGATCTTGGAGCAGCTGTCCTGATCCCCTTGACTCTTCCTTCCACTCCAGTTTAATCCCTGAATTTATTAGGGGTTGCGTTCGCTCCAACAACCGCAAAGGATAATTGAAATGTTCGGGTACGCCTGTAATTCGTAGGGTTTTGGCTTGGTTGCTCATGAAACAAAAATAAAATGTTGGAAGGAATCTTTTCCTTCCAACTACAAAAAAGGGTTGAAGCTATTTATCGTGGGTTGCTTGTCGATCTGAAATTAACAAGTTTGCAAAGCCAGCTAGGATTAGAAGGACACCTGCCAAGACCATGGTGTAGATGACTTCTTCTCCAAAAAGGAGCTTGTATAAAAAATTGATCCCTCCTAAGGAGGCAACAATTTGTGGAAGGACAATAAACATATTGAAAATCCCCATATAGACCCCCATCTTTTTTGGTTCTACAGTACCTGATAACATGGCGTACGGCATGGATAGAATACTAGCCCAAGAGATTCCGACAAGTGCAAAGCAAATGTGGAGCATCCAAGGATCTTGGATGAAGTAGATCAGGATAAACCCAAGTCCCCCAGCAAATAAGCTACCCATATGTAAAAGCCTTCGGTTGATTTTTACTTTGGAGGCAACTATGGATAGAATCAATGCAAAAAACATAGAGACAAGGCCATAGGTTCCTAAGTAATTGCCTACCCGATCGGCGGCATTATTGTAGGCAGCTGAACTTGGGTCAGTAGCTTCAAAAATGTGTTCTGTAATAGCAGGAGTAGCAAAGCTCCACATGGTAAAGAAGGCAAACCACGAAAAAAACTGAACCAATCCCAACTGCTTCATCACAGTAGGCATTGTTACAATCAAGTGAATAATTTCTTTTAGTCCAGCCAAAAAACCTTTTTTGAGACTTTTTTCCTGTTCAAAAGTGTTCAAATCTTCTGGAGGGTATTCTTCGGTAGTCAGTATCGTATAAAGAATGGAAGAGAAAAGGACTAAAGCTCCTAGCGCAAAAGCATACCTTACAGACTCTGGGACCATGCCTGGTTCTGCGGTATTTGCTGCTCCAAGCTGAGTCATCAACCAAGGTAAATTGGAAGCAATCCAAGTTCCTATTCCTATTATGAGGGTTTGTACCACAAATCCATAAGACCGTTGCGATTCAGGTAATTTATCAGCAACTAGTGCTCGAAATGGTTCCATCGAAATATTGATGGAAGCATCAAGAATCCAAAGCGCTCCTGCGGCCATCCAGAGTGCTGCTGAGTAGGGAGCAAAAAACAAGGCGATGGTACTAAAAACAGCTCCTAAAAAAAAGAAAGGCTTTCTTCTGCCAAATTTAGGATGCCAAGTACGGTCACTGAGGTATCCTACGATGGGCTGAACAATTAATCCGGTAAGTGGAGCGGCAATCCAAAGTAGGGGGATAGCATCCTTATCAGCTCCCAGCGTTTGAAAAATCCGTGACATAAATCCTCCTTGTAATGCAAATCCAAATTGAATTCCTAGAAACCCAAAACTCATGTTCCAGATCTGCCAAAAACTCAACTTCTTTTTTTCTTGGGTCATTGTTGGGTAAGTTAAAGAGGGGGTAAATTAATTTAGACCCGTAAGGACCAGTTCTTCAGGGGTATGGTCAAACTGGAGGTAAGGGAGGGAGTCAATTTGAAAGTAGGGGTGAACTTGATCTGGTAGTGGATCAAATGCAGTGAGCTTTTTTAGGAAAGCAAAGGAATGGGTAGATAGCTCCTGAGTCAATCCATTCAATTTTAGATTTAACCCGTCAAATCCATGAAAGTAAATTCGAATACTCGGGTAATGACTTGGCAATTCACCAGTGCTTTGTTTTAGTGTTAAGGTCCCTAATTCAGGATTATATGTTATTTCACGTGCAAAAAAGCTTCCTTTCAAATAATCAAAACCTTCACCTCCATCTTCATAGTGCGTGTAGGTAGACCCTTTTTTGCCCTGGTAGACATGCAGAGATAATAAGCCATCGTGGGCTAACCCGGTATGTTGTGTTAGGGATTGTTGCGCGAAAATCCTCCCTGCTGGCACAAAAACTGGAAGGTAATTTAGTGGGCATTCTTGGTAAATAACTTGCCCTCCACCGTATTTTTGGTCAGTATATAAGTAATACCAATCACCTGTAGGTAAGTAAACCTTGGTAATTTCCTTAAAACTTTCCACAGGCGCTACTAAGAAGGCATTACAAAACAGGTATTCATTTTGAAAGGCAGTTTGGTAGACGAATTCGTCTTGTGGATAATGAATGGCTAAAGAAGCAGCTAAAGGAAGTCCATTTTGCGTACTTTGGTAAAAAGCACTGTAAATAGTGGGTAGGAGTGAATACCTAAAATTCAAATAATTACGACTGATTTCCTCTACTTCTTCTCCAAAAGCCCAAGGTTCAGCATCCTTGGTATTGATCATCGAATGTGCACGGTAAAGAGGGGAAAAAGCTGCGGTACTCATCCATCGAGCAAAAAGCCCTTTATTGGCTTCACCAGCAAATCCACCCACATCGTAGCCAGCAAATGCAACGCCACTCATCCCAAGACTCGTTACCAACCGAATACCCGCAAGCATGTGCTCTTCTGAGGCGACATTATCCCCAGTCCATGCCGCAGCATAGCGCTGTATGCCTGCAAAGCCAGATCGGGTCAAAACAAATGGTCTTTTCTCGGGTGCTTGTAGGAGGGCGCCAGCTTGCGTACTTCGAGCCATTTGCATGCCGTAGACATTTCGTGCTTTTCGGTGAGACGCTTTTTCGCCATCAAAATCAAACTCCAACAAGTTGGGGGTGCATTGTCCCCAAGAGGCAGGCTCGTTCATATCTGTCCAGTATCCATCGACACCTGCTTCCGCGTAAAAGGCCATTTTTTCTTCCCACCAGCCTCGGGTAGTGGCTTTTGTGAAATCTGGAAAGGCACACCAGCCTGGCCAAACTTGCGCTTCGTAAATCTGGCCGTCCGGATAGTTTACAAATAGATTTTGTTCAAATCCTTCTTGATAGGGAGGATAACTCACATCAGTTTTAATTCCTGGATCCATGATTACCACCACCTTGAATCCTTTTTCCTTTAGGCGAGCAATCATAGCCTTTGGATTTGGGAATTTTTCCCCATCAAAGGTAAAAACCTTGTAAGCCTCCATGTGGTGTATATCCAAGTAGATGACATCCGCCGGCATGTTTTTATCTCGAAATGCCTGTGCAACAGCATGTACTTCCGATTCTGGATAGTAGGAGTATCGACATTGCTGAAATCCCAGAGCCCACATAGGAGGCATCTGCATGCGTCCGGTCAACCAGGTATAGCTTGTGATGATTTCGGATAAGCTGGGATAATGGAAGAAATAATAATCCATATCCCCATCTTCAGCACTGAAAGAGGCAAATCGATTATTTGATGCCCCAAAGTTGAAAAGGGACTTGTGGGTGTTGTTAAGGTAAATTCCATAATGTCCTTGGTCATGAATGCCTAGGTAAAAAGGTATACTTAGGTAGAGCGGATCATCCCCTACACCGTAAGCAAAGTAATCGGTGTTCCAATGGGTATAGGCGTTTCCAAAACGGTTAAGATTCCCAGTTTTTTCACCCAATCCAATAAATTTTTCTTTGTGTTGGAGTTTTTTGTAGGCAGTTACTTCTGTTCCGATCCAAGCTATTCCAAAAGAATCGTCCTGATTGAGCAGCTTTCCTTGGTGATCAAAAAAAGCAAGAGAAAATGCAGAAAGGTTGATTTGGACCCGAAGAACGGATGTATGCAAAACTAAAATATCTCCATGGTCTTGGATTTCGAAGGCTGTAGGATTCGGTTCAACAATGACAGAGTAAGGATTGGATTCAAAGTTCTCAAATCTGCTCGCTTGAATCCGAACAATGCCAGTTTCAAAGACCCTAAGTTTAAAGTACGCAAATCCGCTGGTTCCACTTAGACCATCGGGAGTTTCATGCCATTTTGAGATCTTTCCAAATGGTTGATGGCGTAAAGAATTTCCTGAATTCTTAGTGGGGGTATTGCTCTCGTTCATTCGTAATGCTTGTATGAATTCCTATTTGGATTCTTGCGAATTTAGAAACGATTAATTAGGATAAAAAATCTGTTTTATTATCCGTACGTGCGCAAGAGACTCCCTAGGTGTTAACCCCTTCGGGCAATCGACCCAAGTTTGTCAACGGACTAATCCAAATCTTTGGATAAACCCTTTTTTCGTTATTAATGGAAACCGTATTATCAGAAAAATCAATGAAAAACCATTTAATGTAAAGATTTTCTCTTTTCAACCAAATCCTACCTGCTTAAAATTGGCAGTAGTATTACCCAAAGAGGTAAAAGGAATAGCTTATCTGCTCCTATGGCAAAAAGGGTAATAATTGAGGGAAGAGAAGTGCTAATCTGTCGAATTTAGGACTAGATTTACATGGAAATCAGCTGGGGATGTATATCTTTGAGGCTTTTGATACCAAACGTGTCATTTACAACCGTTTTATCAAGCAGAAATCAAACCTAAGCACACTATGAAATTTAAACCTGGAGTAAAATACGGAGAAGAGCTTCGTGATTTATTGGCTTATGCCAAGGAAAATGAGTTTGCCTTGCCTGCTGTCAATGTAATTAATAGTAATTCAGTGAATGCTGTTTTGGAAACAGCCAAAAAGGTAAACTCCCCTGTGATCATCCAATTTTCAAATGGGGGAGCACAATTTTTTGCTGGGAAAGGTCTACCTAACGACAAGCAGCAAGCCAGCATCGCTGGAGGAATCTCTGGAGCACATCACGTACATCAAATGGCAGAGGCTTATGGTGTACCAGTAATCTTGCATACCGACCATGCTGCGCTAAAGTTATTGCCTTGGATCGATGGGTTACTGGAGGCGGGCAAAGCCTATCATCAAGCATACAAGAGACCCTTGTTTAGCTCGCACATGCTCGACCTTTCCGAAGAGCCTTTGCACGAGAACATTGAGATTTCTTCTTCCTACTTCCGTGAATTTGTGAAGTTGGATATGGCGATTGAGATTGAATTGGGCGTAACGGGCGGAGAAGAAGATGGTGTGGATAATTCGGATGTAGATTCTTCCAAACTATATACACAGCCGGAAGAGGTGGCTTATGCATACAGTCATTTGAAAGAGATTGGAGACTTGTTTACCATCGCTGCAGCCTTCGGAAATGTACATGGGGTATACAAACCAGGTAATGTGAGTTTGAAGCCGATCATCCTTAAAAACTCTCAGGAGTACATCAATGAAAAATATGGTACTACAGGCAAACCGCTTAACTTTGTTTTCCATGGTGGATCTGGTTCTTCTGTAGAGGAGATTCGCGAGGCCAATAGCTACGGTTCGATCAAAATGAATATCGATACCGATATGCAATGGGCCATGTGGGAAGGTATTCTAACCTATTACAAGAAAAATGAGGGCTATCTCCAAAGTCAGTTGGGTAACCCAGAAGGTGCTGATAGCCCGAATAAAAAATATTACGATCCTCGCGTTTGGTTGCGTAAGGGGGAAGAAAATTTTGTAAAGCGTCTCGAATTAGCATTCGAAATGCTGAATGCAGGAAATAGAAACTAATTCCATAAATGTTCACCTTTCCCCAATGAGGAAAACTGATCAAGTAGTGGAAATAATGAATCAATAAATTTTGAAAAAGTCACTTGAAGAGGTGACTTTTTCTTTGTACAATAAGACCATGAAAAAATTTGTACTAACCCCAATTTTCATTGTTGCCATATTCCAACTAGCGGTAGGGCAAGTAAATGGCCCACAGACCAAAAACTATTGGCCAAAGGCAGGAGTGACCTATGAAATTTTTGTGCAATCCTTTAGCGATTCTAATGGAGATGGGATTGGGGATTTCAATGGAGTCACTGAAAAATTGGATTACATTAAGGAATTGGGTGCCAATGCGATCTGGTTTATGCCCATTATGCCTTCGCCCACCTACCACAAATACGATGTAACGGATTACAAGGCGGTCCATCCGGATTATGGAACGATGGCTGATTTCAAGCGATTGTTGGATGAGGCGCATGCACGTGATTTAAAGATTGTAATTGATATGATCATCAACCACACGTCTACGGAACACCCCTGGTTTCAAGCGTCTAAATCAGGAAGAGAAAATCCGTTCCGAGACTACTATGTCTGGGCGCAAAAAGACACCATTGCTACGTATTTGAATAAAAAAACGGTTACGCTTGACTCGGACAATATTCGGCAATGGCATGATCCTGGACTAGGCCAGGATTATTATTACGGTTTTTTTTGGGGAGGAATGCCGGACTTAAACTTTGATTCGCCCCAGGTACGTGAAGAAATAGTTTCAATAGGTCGGTTTTGGTTGGAAGAAGTGGGTGTAGATGGGTTCCGTTTGGATGCGGCAAAGCATATTTTTCCAGACGACCGTCCTTTGGATAACCATGCCTTCTGGAAAGAGTTTCGTCGAGAAATGGAAGCCATCAAGCCGGATGTCTATTTGGTAGGTGAGGTGTATGATCGGAAAGAAATCGTAGCTCCTTATTTGCCAGGACTACCAGCACTATTCAATTTTGACTTTCACTACACGATGATTGAGGCTTTAAATACGGGAAATGGTCAGATGCTCTACCAAAAACAAAAAGCCGTGCTTGATTTTTATCAAGGAATTACGCCTGATTTCATCGATGCTACCTTCTCTTCAAATCACGACCAGCCACGCTTATTGAATGACTTGAAACAGGATCCTGCAAAATACAAGCAGGCTTTGGCAATCTTAATGACGCTTCCAGGTGCACCTTACTTGTATTATGGAGAGGAAATTGGGATGCTTGGTCTCAAGCCTGACGAACAAATACGGGAGCCTTTCCTTTGGGATACCCAAGAAAAAGACATGCAACGTGCCACTTGGATTGCTCCCAAATACAGTACAGATGCAACAGTGACTCCATTGGCGCTGCAGCGCATGGATCCTAACAGTTATTTCAGCCACTACAAAAAAGTCATTGCACTCCGTCAGACTAACTCGGCATTGGCGGTTGGTAGGTTGGAACCAGTGAGGTTGAGCTATCCCGAATCAGTGATGGCATTTATCCGTCGAAGTGTAGATCAGGAAGTTTTTGTAGTGCACCATCTAGCAAAAGAAAAATTGGAATTACCTATTGCTGATGGGTTTGTCTCCCTTGTTTATGCTTCGGAAGGGGTGACGGTTAAAAATGGGATGATGTATCTTCCTGCGAATTCAAGTTTGATCTTAAAAAAATAAAAAGAGGGGCCATTCCCCTCTTTTTATTTTTTAGGTGGATAAGATTTTCGCTATGCGTAAATCTTCCTCATCCACTTCCTTGTCGTCTACAATTGCTTTCACAATAGGAGTGTAAACGATTTTATTATTGATCATGCCAGCCATTACATCGTATTTGCCTTGTAAAAGCCCTTCTACGGCTGCTACACCAAGTTTAGAGGCTAGCAATCTGTCTAGGGAAGTTGGAGATCCTCCACGCTGTAAGTGCCCTAAGATGGTCACTTTGATGTCGTAGTGTGGAAGAAAACTTTTTACTTCATCAGCGATTTGTTGGGCCGAACCACTTTTTCCCCCTTCAGCCACAATGACGATATTGGAAGATTTTTTGGCCTTAGATCTTGTTTTTAGTTTCTCAATTAATGTTTCAATAGGTGTTTTTCTTTCAGGAATCAAAATGGCTGCTGCCGCACTTCCAATGCCGGCATTGATCGCAATAAATCCGGCATCTCTTCCCATTACTTCCACAAAAAAGAGTCGATCGTGTGAGGTGGCAGTATCTCTAATTTTGTCAATTGCTTCGATGGCGGTATTGCAAGCAGTATCAAATCCAATGGTCAAGTCCGTGCCTGAAAGGTCGTTGTCAATGGTGCCAGGTAAACCAATAGCAGGTATTCCATATTCTTCGTAGAACTTATGAGCACCGGTCAAGGAACCATTGCCTCCTATCACTACCAAGGCATCAATGCCGTGACTTTTTAGATTTTCATAGGCTTTTTTGCGACCTTCTGGAGTTCGGAATTCGGCACTTCGAGCAGACTTTAGAAATGTTCCTCCTCTTTCCAAGATATGGGTGATGTATCTTGAATCTAGTTTTTTGATGTCGTCTTGGATCATTCCTTCGTATCCCCGGTAAATGCCGAACATCTCTAGTTCGTAATAAAATCCAGCACGAACGACAGCGCGAATGGCAGCATTCATGCCTGGCGAATCCCCACCTGAGGTGAGTACCCCAATTTTTTTGATTGTTTTAGGTTCCATTGGTTTGTGTCAAGGCTTTAAATAGCAGTCCAGCTGATGCTGGATTAGTAGCTAAAGGGATATTGTGCACATCACAGATCCGCATCAGCATTTGTACATCTGGTTCATGTGGGTGCTTATCTAAGGGGTCTCTAAAAAAAAATACAGCAGCTAATTTTTTTTCTGCAGCGAGTGCTGCAATTTGAGCATCCCCTCCGTAGGGTCCAGAAAGTAGTTTTTCGACTTGAAATCCTGCCTTTTCAATGTGCGAACCCGTGGTGCCCGTAGCAACGAGGTCTATATCGCTTCGGTGAAGAGTTTCACTAAATCCACTCAGAAAATGGACCATGTCGGCTTTTTTTCCATCATGGGCAATCAAGGCTATTTTCATGAATTGAAGTACAATAGGTTTGTTTTCAAAGTTAGGAAAATTTCAATTTTCCATGGGTTGCTCACCTCTTAATATTAAATGTTTATTTTCAAGAATTTCTGTTAGGAATTGTTTTTTCCTTCCAGCATCAATAAAAAGGAATATTCCAAAGCGATTTCCTTCAAAGGATTAAATCGACCAGACGCCCCGCCATGCCCTGCTTCCATGTTGGTAAATAAGAGAAGTAGATTTTGATCCGTTTTTAGTTCGCGTAGTTTGGCCACCCACTTGGTAGGCTCCCAATACTGCACCTGGGAGTCATGCAGCCCAGAGGTGACCAATAAATTGGGATAGGACTGAGCTCTTACATTATCGTACGGGGAATAGGAAAGCATGTATTCATAGAATTCCTTTTCCTTGGGATTGCCCCACTCTTGAAACTCTCCTGTGGTCAGGGGGATACTTTCGTCTAGCATGGTGGTGACCACATCTACAAAGGGTACATTGGCGATGGCCCCGTGAAAAAGGTCTGAGCGCATGTTGATCACTGCACCTATCAGTAATCCACCTGCGCTGCCTCCCATGGCATAAAGGCGTGTGGAAGAGGTATAATTCTGCTGAACTAGGTGGGCTGCACAGGCAATAAAGTCGGTGAAGGTGTTTTTCTTTTTCAGTAATTTGCCGTCCTCGTACCAGGCTCTGCCTAAGTCTTCGCCTCCACGGATATGCGCAATGGCAAACACAAATCCTCGCTGTAGTAAACTCAATCGATTGGAGGAGAAGTAGGCATCCATGCTGTACCCATAGGAACCGTAAGCATAGAGGAGTACTGGGTTTTTTCCAGTTTTTAAAAAAGTAGATTTCTGATATACCAAAGAGATGGGGACTAGTACACCATCGTCTGCCTTGGCCCAAATTCGCTCGGAATGGTAGGCTTTGGGGTCGTATCCACCTGCTACCTCTTGCTGCTTCATTAAGGTTTTGTGGCGAGTGATCATGTGGTAGTCGTAGACCGAACTCGGGGAGACCAGCGAATTATATCCATATCTCAATATCTCGGTATCAAATTCGGGATTTGTGCCTATATAAGCTGTGTAGGTTTCATCTTCAAAGGCTAGGGAATGACTTTGGCTCTCATCTTCCCAGGCTTGAATTTGAATATGCGTCAGTCCATTTTTTCGATCTTGGGTGACTAGAAATTTCGAAAATAGGTCAAAATCTTCTAATAAGACTTCCGGATTGTGGGGGATTACATCTATCCAATTTTCTTTCCCAGGATTCGAAATCGGAGCCTTGACCAATTTAAAATTTTGTGCTTGGTGATTGGTCCGAATATAGAAGTGGTCTCCATAGTGGTCTGCTGCATATTCAAGATGGGGGATTCGAGGCTGTAAAACCTGAGGACTTGCTGTAGGTTCGTTTGCTTCGATAAAGTGAATCTCGGAACTTATCGTACTCTCTGAATGGATAAGGATGAATTTCTCAGATTTGGTTTTGTGGACTACACAAGAAAATTCCTCATCTACTTCTTCATAGATCAGGAGATCTTCGGTAATGGGAGACCCTAAAATGTGTTTGAAAATCTGAAAGGAGCGGAGGGTGTCTGGATCCTGCTTCGAATAAAAAATACTTTTTTGATCGGCGGCCCAGACAAAGTTACCTGTCACCTCAGGTAGCTGATCCTTTAGAATTTCTTGGGTTGTTAGGTTTTTAAAGTGGATGGTATAAATCCGTCTACCTACCTCATCGGCAGCGAAAGCAAGTAATTGCTGGTTCGTACTGCAGGTAGCCTGACCAACTTGGTAAAAGCTTTTTGCTTCTGCAAGGATATTGACATCCAGAATAATTTCCTCCTGTGCGTCGAGATTACCCAGCTTTCTACAATAAATTGGGTATTCGCTTCCTTTTTCGTATCGGGTATACCAAAAATAGCCAGACTTAAAGTAGGGGACACTTTCGTCTTCCTCTTTGATCCGGCCTTTCATCTCCTCAAAAAGTTCCTTTTGCAATCCTTCAGTGGGTTTCATGACCTCTTTTAGGTAGGTATTTTCTGCATTCAGGTAATCGATGACTTCTGGGTTTTCTCGATCATTCATCCAATAGTAGGAATCCTGCCTTTGATGGCCATGAATTGCTAGGAACTTTAATTTTTTTGGAGCGGAAGGGCTTTGCATTTGTATTTTTTTGAGTGCAAGGTTACTGAAATTTTAGGTTTTTTTGGAAACTTACTGAAATGTAATCCCAATCATTTAGGTTTGATTTCACTTTGTAATCCTGATTTACTTTAGGGTAGGTATTGTTTTAAGCTGGGGGAACTCAGAAAATTCCCTACTTTAAATTTATTTAGGTTCGCTCGCAGTCTTCTGTTTATAATTTCTACTTAAAAATCACTTCATATATCTTTTTTTCAACAGTTTAAAGAATTTGCCGTTCGAGGCAATGTTTTGGATTTAGCGGTGGGGGGCATCATTGGTGAGGCTTTTGGAAAAATTGTTTCCTCATTTATCAATGATATAGGGATGCCTCCTTTGGGTATCCTCATTGGAGGAGTGGATCGTAAACACCTTAGTTTGGTTCTAAAGGAGGGGTATGTAGATTCAAAGGTGCATTGGTTGAATCTGTAACCTTTAATTAGGGTATGTTTATCCAAAATGTCGTTGACTTTACTTTGATCGCGTTTGCGATTTTTGTATCGATCAAAGGAATTCAATCCCTCAAAAAGAAAGAAGAAGTCTCAGAAGAAAAAACAGTAGCTACTTCGACCGA
>JAURGC010000013.1 GCA_030833985.1 Algoriphagus sp.
AATTTTTTTTGAGTAACTCGGACTCGATCATTCTAACGAATGTGCTTTATTGAAATCTTTAAACATATTACTTTTATCAGATTAAGGTTTTATAAAAATACGTTCTTTGTATTATATTAAGAATAAGGCCTAATAAATTGTATTCGACGTATTTTTGATAGTTTTCCTTTTTTTTTAGCCCTGATCCTCACTTTTTAAACTTTAAATGGATGTTATTTTGTGTAGAGGAAAAATGGCATCTTCTATTTCAAAAGCTCCCGGAAACACTTGAGAATTATTAGGTATTTATATATTTAATTTAAAATGAATAAAATAAGTGCTAGACTTTCTTATTTTATGTTAAAAATTCGTTAAAAAATTTTGGAATTATTTTTAATATACAATATATTGCATGCCATTTTTAAAGTCAAAAACAAACAAAAAAACATGAGAGAACTAATTAAAGAGTCTATCGTAGATTTGAAAAAGTCCGATGGATTTGTGTACGTAACTGCCGAAGGGAAAAAGATTGATCTTCATGAAGCAGCTTCAAGAGGGATCGCTGTAACGCCTGTAAACCCAAAGGCAGGAGTGATTAAAAAGTTAGAGTCCGCAGGGTTATTTTTAACAGACAGTAAATTCCTTGCTGATTTAAATGAGTTAATTGCCTCTTTGAATGGGACAGCAGTAAATAAGTCTGAAGGAAAAAGAAGATCTTTTTCAGATGTTGAAAAATCAAAGATTTTAGAAGAGTGGAAAAAAGTTGAAGTAACTGGAAAGAAAAAAGCAGCTTTTGCTCGTGAAGTTGGCGTGGGGTACCAAACCTTCATCAATTGGTTGCGCGGATAATTGGAATTTGCATTCCAATCTCAACAAAAAAGACGGTTTCAAGGCCGTCTTTTTTGTTTCCCAGGTGGGACCAGTTTAAAATGAAGTCTTATTTCTTCAAGATATCCTCCGGATTAGGTCCTGAAAAATGCTTTACTAGCCAGATAAACTCCTTATTTTTACAGCATGTTAGATTATACCGCGCTCCTTTCACTAGTCAAAGAAAATGGTAAAGTGTGCCTCAAAGAGGGGAGTGGAAAAACTTTTTGCTTGCATTTAGGTTCAGCTGCCGAGGAATCAGTTTTTGAAAATGGAGTCTATCTCTTATTCGATTTGTTTCAAATTCGAACTATAGCAGTTCCGTTTTCGGAGGTTTCCTTGGATATTGTCGAGTTTGCCTCCAAACCAACCATTTATCAAAGCCCTGTAAACCCACTTTTACCTTTGGGTGCAGTGAACAGGGGGATGGTTCGGTTCTCTTTAATCCGTGAGCCTAATTGGAATAAACTTTTGTATCAAATCGCACATCCCGTTTTATTTACAGAAGAGAAAGAGTTGGAAGCTGAGATACAGACTAACCTTCATTTCCCTCTTTTTCATCCTGGGAAAAAGGAATTATTTCTGGGCCCTGAGGGTGAAGTGAAAATTAGGAAAGGATGAATTTGAAAGAAACGTTAGCTGGCTATCCTATTTTTACTCGTGTTGCTCAGGTAGCGGCAAAAGCAGGTATTGAAACCTATGTGGTAGGGGGCTTTGTAAGGGACTTGATTTTGGATCGAACTAGCAAAGATATTGACTTTACCTGTGTGGGATCTGGGATTGACCTAGCTCAGGAGGTAGCAAAGACCTTTGAATTTCATGTACCCCTAACAGTATTCAAAAATTTCGGAACTGCCATGCTCAAGCTGGATGACTGGGAGCTAGAATTTGTCGGTGCAAGGAAGGAATCCTACCGCCAAGATTCCCGTAAACCAGTAGTCGAAGATGGTACACTTCAAGAAGATTTGGAGCGTAGAGATTTCACAATCAACGCGATGGCGATTTCTCTTAATCCAGAAAACTTTGGGGAATTGATGGATCCCTTTGATGGGCTAAAAGATATCAAAGCCAAGCGAATCAAAACCCCTCTTGAGCCTGGAATTACCTTTTCGGATGATCCGCTACGCATGATGCGTGGAGTGCGTTTTGCAGCACAATTGGATTTTGATATTGAGTCAGAGACTTTTTTTGCATTAACCACCCATGCACATCGACTTCAAATCATATCTGCCGAGCGAATTATTGATGAGCTTAATAAAATAATTTTGACAGCTAAGCCATCTTATGGGTTTAAATTGCTCTATGCCTCCAAACTCTTGCATGAGTTTTTTCCTGAGATGGTGGAACTTCAAGGGGTAGATTCTGTGGATGACAAATCACATAAAGATAACTTTTACCACACCCTTCAAGTGCTGGACAATCTTTGCCAGGCCACAGACTACCTTTGGTTACGATGGGCAGCTATTCTTCATGACATTGCAAAGCCAGCGACTAAGCGTTTCCATCCGAAGGTAGGCTGGACTTTTCATGGACACGAGGACAAGGGAGCACGGATGACCCCCACTATTTTCAAGCGCTTAAAACTGCCAATGGATGAGCGGATGAAATATGTACAAAAGTTGGTTCGTTTACACCTTCGGCCGATTGCATTGGTAAAAGATGAGGTAACGGACTCTGCATTACGGAGATTGCTTTTTGATGCCGGGGATGACATCGATGACTTGATGGCCTTGTGCCGTGCAGACATTACTTCCAAAAATAATAAGAAGGTTCAGAAATACTTGGACAACTTTGATCGAGTGGAGCTGAAGCTAAAGCAGGTAGAAGAAAAAGATCAGGTCCGTAATTTTCAACCTCCAATTAGTGGCGAGGAAATTATGGAAACCTTCGGAATTTCTCCCTCAAAAATTATTGGAGAACTAAAAGAAGAAATCAAAGAAGCTATATTGGAGGGCCGAATTAAGAATAATCAAGATGAGGCACGCGCATTAATGTTTGAAATTGCTCGAGAAAAAGGACTTTACCCCATTTAAAAACCTTAACTATTCAACTAATTATGTTAAAAATTTTCGCTTTCGCTACTGTATTCCTACTAAGCCTAGGTGCTGGACTGGCACAAACTGCTACCGATTCCATTCCAAAGTTTGATCCTAAAGTAAAAAGTGCGCTTAATATGGTGGACCAGATGGCCTACCAGGCAGCGCTTCGCTACAATGATTTGGAAGTTGCCAAGGATAAACTCTACAGCTTGATTGTTCGAAACCCAGAGGATCTTCGCTTCATGGAAGCTTTAGGTAGTCTGTATTTTGAATCTGCACAATATGCTTCTTCAGCGTTAGTTGCCATGGATATTTTGAAATTAAATGATAAAAATATTGGAGCTTTAGAGATAGCCTCCTATGCTTTGGAACAATTGGGTGCTTTTGATCGCGCATTACCCTATTACGAGAGTTTACACTTGTTGACTGGGGATAACTTTAGCTTGTATAAATCAGCCTATCTGCAATATTCCATGAAGCGGTATGCAGAGGCTATGAATTCATTGACTATGTTGATGAAAGTTGCAAAACCGGATGAAAAAATTGGTTTTGCTATTACAGAGTCCGAAACACAGCAGGTGGACATGAAGGCGGCAGCCTTAAATTTGAAAGGGTTGGTATTTTTGGATCAAAATTCGAAAGTAGAAGCCAAGGCCGCGTTCAATGAGGCGCTAACACTCGAGCCTACTTTCAATCAGGCGAAGGAAAATCTATTGAAAACTAACTAAAAGGGAGGCAATAAAAAAAAGCCAACGCAGTCCTGCGTTGGCTTTTTTTTCATTTTCCATCAGCGCAATTCCTTCAAAATTTAAACTAGATTCTTGGTCGATTGACTTTTTGTGTCGGTTATTGACTGGGAACTGATTCAATAAGGATTCCGGATCTCAATTTTGCGTCGAGTGAACTACCAATTTCCTGGCGATTCAATTGTTGTAATTTATTTCCTGGAGGGATACCAGTTATTTGTTCAATCGCTTTGCGCAATAACAATTCTTGGACATCACCCAATGGTTGAAGCCGCTCCACGCTTTCCTTTACTTCAATGTTTGGAATAAACCCTGTAGTGTAGTCCGATTGGTCCAAACTATTGAAACTCCTAGAGATGATAGGAAGAATTCCATATGGATTTTCTGGATTTTCTTCATCCTCGAAGGGAACAGAACCTACATTTTTCCCAGTGGTTTTATCCCCAATCAAAAACACATCCATGTATGGACGCAGTCCATTGATGATTAATTCAGATGCTGAAGCAGTCCGCGAGGTCGTGAGTATGTAGACTCGATTGTTTTTCAGGACCTTTCCTAAATTCTCGATTTTTGCTTTAAATGGAGTTTGGACGTTTTTAAGGTTGTCAAACTGCATCAAAAAGGAATTGTATTTGGTTTTCGAAAAAATATCTGAATTACTTACTCCTGGCCCAACGAGGCTAGCAAGATTGACTGCTGAAGATACATACCCTCCACCATTGTACCTGAAATCAAGTATCAAATGTTGAATTCCTTCTGTTTTGAATCCAGCAAAGATCGCGTCCATTTCTTGGTCGTATATCGTACTGTTATTTCCAGAACCAGGTGCAAAAAAGTGATACACAACGTATCCAATTTTTTCTCCATTAATTGTATATACGGAGTCTAAGAAATTGGGATTTTCTGCTAGCTCAATGGGGATTAAGGAGAGTTCTGGGCGAGGGTCAAATGAGTCACTTGCTGGATTGTAGCGTAAGGTGATCAAGGAATGTGGCTTATCAATTAATCCCAATTGCACTTTGTAGTTGTCCAGGTTTAGTTGGGTACCATTGATTTTGGTGATGTAATCCCCTCTCATCATTCCACTATTTGCGGCAGGGCTATTTTTTTTGATGTAGGTGACTTCAGCAACCACGTTGGTATTGGAGTTGCTTTCCCGGTAAAGGGTAAACTCGTATCCCGCCTCCAAACTAATTCCACTAAGGGAGTTGATCAATTCTTTGTAGTCGGGGTAAATCGCAGAAAATCGATCTGTAGGTCTATTGAGAAGAGATTCAAAATAATCGCCAGGATCAGCACTTTCAGAAGTAGGTGTCCGCATCTCCGGAAGCCAAAGGTAAACCTCCTTCATCACCTTATAAATCCATTTGTTTATAGTGACATTTGGATTTTCTTCAATTTTTGGGAGCGTTTCTTCCTCTTCTTTGCAACCAACTAGGGTAAATAGAAGTAGGCTCCAAAGCAAAATTTTTTTTGAAATGGGAGATTTCATAAATCCAAAGATTAGTGGAGTACTAAACGGGAAATTGAAGTCAAGTGTTGGGACTTCCCATGAAATTTAAAAAGAAGATCCGAAAGAAACTTCATTTACGGTGCTGTCTAAGAGTTTCCCTTTTTCGCATTTTAGTACTCGATAAGGATATTTTCGGAGCAATTCATGATTGTGCGTTGCCATCAAGATTGCAGTCCCTTTTTTATTGATGTCTTGAAATAATTTGAAAATACCATCTGCTACATCGGGATCTAGATTTCCTGTTGGCTCATCTGCAAGAAGTATCGAAGGATTATTCAGTAGCGCTCTAGCAATCACCACCCGTTGTTGTTCTCCCCCTGAAAGTTGATGGGGCATTTTGGTTAGTGCGTCGAGTAAGTCTACTTGCAACAATACATCGGCTATTCGCTCTTTGATCAACACCGGGTCTTTCCATCCTGTTGCCTTGAGGACAAAAGAAAGGTTGTCTTGGACAGTACGGTCGGTAAATAGCTGAAAGTCTTGGAAGATAATCCCAATTTTCCGACGTAAATAAGGAACATCTTTTGCTTTGATTTGAAAAAGGGAGTATCCCACTATTTCTGCCATCCCTGATTTGAGAGGGAGATCTGCATACAAGGTTTTTAATAATGAACTTTTTCCACCCCCAGTTCTTCCGATTAAAAAAACAAATTCATGCTGTTCAATAGCAAAATTCACCTCAGCTAATACTGGATTCTCTCCTTGAAAGATGGTGGCCTGTGTCATGGACAACACAGGGTGAGTACTGAAGTCCATGGATTTAAAGGTCTAGTTTTTGAAGTTTTCCAAAGGGAAGTGCTTGAATGAGCTGTTCTAACTGTTCCTCTTTCCCTTCTAATCCAAATTTTTCTACATTTTTCATTGGTCGATCTGCTCGGAAATAAGCAACTAACACAAAATTCTCATCCCGAATTTGGATGTAATCGGGGATTTTTGCTTTTCCTTTGACCTTGATGATGTACATTTTTTTGGATTAGGGGATGAGAAAAAAGCCTTTTTTATTTTCCTGCTGCTTTGGCATGATCAGCAAGAAACTGTGCAAGGCCAGAATCTGTCAATGGATGCTTCAACAAACCGGTAATTACTTTAAGTGGGCAAGTCACCACATCTGCTCCAAGTTCAGCACATTTGATCAAGTGCATGCTATGACGAACCGATGCAGCAAGTACTTCGGTTTCATAACCAAAATTTTGATAAATGTGAACGATCTGGCCAATTAAGTCTAATCCGTCAAAGGAAATATCATCTAGTCTGCCAATAAATGGAGAAACGTAAGTCGCTCCAGCTTTTGCTGCCAGTAAGGCTTGTCCAGAAGAAAAAATAAGGGTACAATTTGTACGAATTCCTTCACTATGAAAGTAACGAATGGCTTTTACACCCTCTCGAATCATTGGAATTTTTACTACGATTTTATCATCTAACTTGGCTAGTTCTTTGCCTTCTCGGATCATACCTTCGTAGTCTGTTGCAATCACTTCTGCACTTACTTTATCTTCAACAATGTCACAGATCGCTTTGTAGTGAGCAATAATGTTCGCCTCTCCTGTGATTCCTTCCTTAGCCATTAAGGAAGGATTGGTGGTTACACCATCCAATACTCCTAAATCGTGTGCCTCACGGATTTCTGCAAGATTGGCGGTATCAATAAAGAATTTCATAACAATGGGGTTTATAGGTAGTAAAAACAGTTAGTCCTGCCAGAAAAACTGGCCGAAGTCTGTGGACAAAGTTAGAAGATAATTTAGGATAAGGTAGCGATTTTCGGAGTGGAATTTAAGCTACACAAAAAAAGAGGCGGCATCGCACCGCTACGACCGCCTACCCTTGCTTCCTTCCGGACCTGGGGGATTTAGCAGGAGCTGGTCGTGCCGCCGGGCACAAAGTTACGCCAAAATTCAGGCAAAGCAATAGGAAGTACAGAAATTGGATCTACTGATCCGATAATCAAGCGGTAAATGTTTTACCTTAGAGAATTATTTCCTACAAATTCTTGATTTGTCTATGAAAAATCTACTTTCCTGTGTGCTGCTTGCTATTTTATTGGTTGGCTGTGGTGATAAATCTAAGTTTTACCAATTCCAGGTTACAGATTTAGAACCCAATTTGATTCAACTTTCCTCAGACGAATTTTTGGGGAGGATGCCATTTACAGCGGGAGAGGAGATGACCACGCTGTTTTTGGAAAGTAAATTCAAGGAAATGGAGCTTGAGCCTGGCAATGGAGATTCCTATTTTCAAGAGGTACCGATGGTTTCCATCGTCAGTCGCCCCCAACAGATAATGGCGTTTAAAGGTCCCCAAGGAGTTGTTCAAGGGGAAGGCTTGAATGATTTTGTGCTATGGACTCAGCGTACGGATTCGCTGGTTCGTATTCAGGATGCTGAAGTGGTCTTTGCAGGCTTTGGAATTGTTGCTCCTGAATACGGATGGAACGATTATAAAAACCTGGATGTAAAAGGAAAAATAGTAGTGGTGCTCATCAACGATCCTGGTTTTGGCTCAGATAATCCGACTTTTTTTAAGGGAAATACGATGACTTACTATGGTCGATGGACTTACAAATATGAGGAGGCTGCACGCCAAGGAGCATTAGGTTGTTTGATAGTGCACAATACCATCCCCGCAGGTTATGGATTTAATGTAATTCAAAACAGTTGGAATGCCTCCAAATTGTACCTGGATGACAGAGGTCAAGAAGCCTACAAATTGGGATTCGAAGGATGGATTACTTTGCCATTTGCCAAGCAATTGTTTGAGAAATTGGGTAAAAATGACTCTGAAGTTCTTCAAAAGGCAAGAAAGGCAGATTTTCAAGGGTTCTCAACTGAGATGATTCTCAATACAAGTATTGCTGTGGAGGCTACTTACAATGTGTCCAAAAATGTGGTTGCCAAAATAACAGGAAAAAAAGCGCCGGAGGAAGTCATTATTTATACGGCTCACTGGGATCACCTAGGTATAGGGAAGGCGGATGAAACCGGCGATAGTATTTACAATGGAGCCCTAGACAATGCTTCAGGGACAGCAGCTCTGTTGGCCTTGGCAAAAGCGTTTAAGACAGATGCGCAGCCGGATCGTACAGTTGTATTTTTGTCGGTCACTGCAGAGGAACAAGGATTATGGGGTTCGGCCTATTATGCGCAGCAGCCGATTTATCTCAAGGAAAAGACCGTAGCAAATATCAATATGGATGGGATTAATCCGTATGGGAAGATGAAAGATGTATCTGTCATAGGCGTAGGGCAATCCGAAATGGAGGATTTATTGGATGAGGAACTCAAAAAACTAGGGCGTTATGCAGCCCCTGAACCCAATCCTGTGGCGGGATACTACTTTAGATCTGACCATTTTAACTTTGCCAAGATAGGGATTCCAGCCTTGTATTTTGGAACAGGGATAGACCATGTGGAGAAAGGAAAGGAGTATGGAAAGCAGCTACAGGACGAGTACACAGCAGCGTATTACCATAAACCAGCCGATTCCTATGATCCAAATCGATGGAACTTGGACGGTGCCGTGGATGATGTGCAGTTGTTGTATCAAGTAGGTCGTAACCTCGCCAATTCGGCTCGCTGGCCAGGGTGGAAGGAAGGTTCTGAATTCAAGGCCATAAGAGACAGTTATTTTAAAAAGTAAGCTATTTTTACTTTAATCTACCTTAATTCCATAGCTTTCGAGTAAGCCAGGTAAACCGGCAAGGTCAAATCGCGCATCTTTTATTGCATTGAGTTCGGGAGCAATACGGTAGTGAAGTGCTTCCCGAAAGTCAGCTTTTTCAAGGTTAGTCTGATCAAAGACTGCTCCGAGGAGATCGGATCCCTGGAAACTTGCTTCACTTAGGTTGGCTTGAGAGAAGTCTACCTCTCGGATTCGAGAATAAAGAAACCTAGATTTTTTGAGAGGAAGTTTGTAAAAATTGCAGTAATCCAGGACACAGTGCTCCAAATGAAGTTCCAGGAGGAAGGGATTTGCAGCAGCAAAAGCAATTCCTAGCATTTTACAGCGCACGAATCGAACATTCTGAAAATTCACCTTGACTACTTTGATGTTACTTAGATCGCAATCTTCAAAAAGGCAATTTTCAAAACTTGCTTGTTGAAAAGAGGCAGTAGCAAAGTTGCAATTGGAAAAGGAACAGGCATCGTATTCTCCTGTGAGGACATCTGAGGGATTGAGGTGTTGAAAATGTTGATCGCTAAAATAGGACATTTGCTAGGCTGTTTGAGTTTTGAGGAAAAGTCAGAGGGAGATTTGGTACAAGCTACAGCGTTGGATGTGTGGGGAATCTGGTAGTTCGGGATGGTCAAAATCTTTCCAATACTGCATCCCTATTTTTTTCATGACCTGGATAGAGGCTAGGTTTCCTACAGAAGCTATAGCCACCACTTTTGGGATTTGTAGTTGCCGAGCATAGTCCAGGCAGGCAGTGGCTCCTTCGGTACTAAAGCCTTGGTTCCACCAGGACTTACCGATGCGATAGCCGATATCGACAGTAGGGGTAAAATCTGCTTCAAAGGTTTTCCATCCTAGTCCGATAGTACCTAAGAGTGCTTGGCTCTCTAAGACATCCACTGCAAAATAGCAGAAGCCTTTATCCTCGTAAAGTCGCTCCATCCGCTCCATCATGGCCCGGGTATCTTCTTTGGGGAGGGGTCGTTGGAAAAAGCGCATGACCTCTGTGTCTGTGTTGATGGCGGTAAAGGCATTCAAGTCACTTGCTTGCCAGCGGCGAAATCCTAGGCGTGGGGTAGTAAATAGATAGGTAGACATGTGAGCTAGGGGATGGAATGGAAGGTAAATTAAGTAGGTTTTTTGAAAACTTTGCCTTTGGCTACCCATCTAGGTGATGGGAGTGAATCCCAATTTCAATTTTCCAATCCATTGAAGGGGTTAAACCGTCTTCTACCCACTCCCATGGCTACTGCTCGGCAGACGGTTTTGTCTCCGTATTTGACGTTTAACTTATCCAAGGCTTGGTAGAGGTTGATTTGCTGTTGGCTATCTTCAAAGAGCTGAATTTGGTAGTTGCCATAGACCAGGTAGCTGAAGCGCACGCCTACCAGTCGGATGAGTAAGCGACGGGTATAGAGCTTACGAAAGAGTTCCTTGACGATGGGGAGTAGGCTGTGGTCTGCGGCGGTATAGGGGATGCGCTGCTGTATACTGTGGGTTTCAAAGTCGGAGTAGCGGATTTTCACGGTGATGCAGGCCGTGAGCTGTCCTTTCTTTCGGAGTTTGGTGCTGAGCTGCTCGGTCATTGCGATGAGGGTTGCTTCGAGCAGGCGAGTATCGATGGTATCCTCTTCAAAGGTATTTTCGGAAGAGATGGATTTGGCTTCGGTGTAAGGGACCACTGGGCTGAGGTCGATGCCATTTGCTTTTTCCCAGATCATTTTCCCATTTTTTCCAAAGGTGGCTTCGAGGAGTTGGGCAGGCATTTGCTGTAGGGTATGCACTTTTTTTACCCCCATATTGTAGAGTGTTTGGGTCGTTTTTTCACCAATCATGGGAATTTTTCGCACGGAAAGGGGAGAGAGGAAGGTTTTTTCCTCTCCGAGCGGAATTTGTTTTTCATTGTTAGGCTTGGCTTCGCCTGTGGCAATTTTGGAGACGGTTTTGTTTTGGGAAAGGCCCATGGAGATGTTGAGACCGCTTTCTTGAATGATGCGTTGACGGAGTTGATGGGCTAGTTTGAAGCAACCAAAGAAGCGGTCCATGCCGGTGAGGTCGATGTAGAATTCATCGATGGAGGCTTTCTCGAATAGGGGAACTCCTTCTCGGATGATTTCGGTGATTTCTTGGGATTTTTGGCTGTATTTTTCAAAATCTCCCCGTACGACAACCGCTTCCGGGCAGAGTTGTCTAGCGGTGCGCATGGGCATGGCGGAATGGATACCAAACTTTCGTGCTTCGTAGCTGCAGGAAGCGACAACACCTCGGTCGCTTGCTCCCCCAATGAGGATAGGCTTGCCTTTGAGGCGGTCGTCAAAAAGCCGCTCCACGGATACAAAAAAGGTGTCTAGATCTAGGTGTACAATGCTTCGTTTTTCTCCCATTTATATTGTTAATTATTTAAACATTTTATTGTTTATATATTAAACAAAATTTTTATCTTTGAATCGTTTAGAGGCGAAAGTTGTCGGGGACTACTTCTACTGTATTTCTTAGCATTCAAAACTGAGGCAATGAGCGTCCATTCCAATTTAAAATTCCTTCGCAAAAAGAAGTCTCTTACCCAGGAGACACTCGCTCAGGCAGTGGGCGTATCTCGATCCAAACTTGCTGGGTACGAACGGAACATTACTCCTCCCTTGGAGGTACTTCTCTTGTTTGCTGATTACTTCAAGCTATCCTTGGATGTATTGGTTCGTGAGGACCTGTCCTCTTACACGGAATACAAGCTACGCGAGCTATTGGAAACGGATCACTTTCTTCGTGGGAGAAACCTCCGGATTCTTTCCACCACGGTAGATGCATCGGGGCGAGAATTGATTGAAGTAGTTTCGCAACGGGCCAAGGCGAGTTATCTAGCAGGATTTGCCGACCCAGAATTTATTTCCGACTTGCCGAGATTTTCCTTGCCTTTTCTCCCTTCAAATAAAAAATATCGGGTCTTTCAGGTCGACGGAGACTCCATGCTACCGATTGCCGACGGGGCTTGGATTGTGTGTGAATACGTAGAGGATTGGACCCGCTTGAAGGATGGAGATCGCTATGTTATTGTCACCGAACAGGATGGAGTTACCTTTAAAATTGGGTACAAGCGACATCCTCAACAACAAATTTTACTCTGCTCCGCCAATCCAATCTATCCTCCCTTTGAAGTAGACTTTGAACAAGTTCGCGAAGTTTGGAAATACCGATTGTGCATAAGCTAAAAAATAGCCCCTGTACTCCATGCCCATCATCGCTACCCCTTTAGGAAATATCCAGCTCAGCATCCGAGAAGACTGCCTTTCGGAATTGAAATTTACCCAACAGCCCGTGGAGGGAGAACTTTTGGATCCGCTTTTGCTTGAAACCCAAAAGCAGTTAGGGGAGTACTTTTTGGGGCAACGAAAAATCTTTAACCTACCGATTGGTTTGGGAGGCACAGACTTTCAACGGAAGGTATGGTTAGCCCTCGGTAAAATCCCCTTCGGGCAAACCACTACCTATGCCAAGTTGGCCGAGCAGCTTGGCAATCCTGCAGCAATCCGAGCGGTAGGTACAGCTATAGGAGCCAATCCCTTGTTGATTATTTTGCCCTGCCATCGAATTATCGGAACGAATGGAAGTCTCACCGGATATGCTGGAGGTTTGGACAAGAAAAAAGCCCTCCTGGAGTTAGAGGGCCATCCTTTTCAAGGAAGTCTGTTTTAAAGCCTTGGAATTTGGATACTCCTTCCGAAGCGATTTACTTACTTATTTTCCAATTCAACAATCACTTCGATCTCTACAGCCATATTATTAGGGAGTGATCCTACCCCTACCGCCGAGCGGGCATGTTTTCCTTTTTCTCCAAACACAGTGACCATTAAATCAGAAAATCCATTAATGACTGCGGGCTGTGCGGTGTATTCTGGCGTGCAATTGACCATGCCCAATACCTTGACAAACTGTTTGATACGACCGAGATCACCCGTGGCGGCTTGTAGTACGGCAATGATCTCCAAGCCGGTAGCTTTAGCTGCAGCATAGCCCTCCTCGGTGCTTAAGTCTGCCCCCACCTTCCCGTAGATTTTTGGTCCCGACCCGGCTAAGTAAAGCAAATTGCCTACTTGTTTCCATTTCACGTAGTTGGCAATAGGCTGGCTTATTTCAGGCACTTGCAATCCTAGTTGCTGGATTTTTTCTTCGGGAGTTTGCGCAGTGGTTGGAAATACAAGTCCAATAATGAGTAAGAGGCTAAAGAGAAATGTAATTTTCATGGAGAACAGGATTATTTTGATTTCTAAGCTACTTGATTTGCCTTACTTTTGGTAAAAATTTCTCTGTATGGCTCAAGATTCCTTTGAAATCATTCCGTTTTCCCCTGACTTGCAACCTTATTTTGAGTCGATCAATAAGTCCTGGGTCGCGCAGTATTTTTCCTTGGAGCCTTTTGACCTCGCTCAATTGGAACATCCAGAAGAGACCATTATCGCAAAAGGGGGATCGATTATTTTTGCTCGATTGGGGGATACTATTGCTGGTACAGTAGCGCTTATCCCTAGTGAAGTTGGAGTTTGGGAAATGATCAAAATGGGAGTTGATCCTACTTTTCAAGGAAAGGGAGCGGGAAAGCTACTTGGGAAGCATATTTTAGAAATTGCACGGAAAAAAGGGGCGAAAACTGTTCGACTTTACACACATACCAAATTGGAAGCAGCAATTAGGCTGTACACTAAGTTAGGTTTTTTGCCCTGCGAACTCGAATGTGGAGCCTACGGACGTTGTGATCTCAAGATGGAATTGCGTTTAACCTAAGTGTTAGATTTTCAGTACTTTTTGATTTGCTAGCGGTTCTTTTTGGAAAATATACCCATTAAATCACCCTCTGCCGCCAAGTATCCAAAGGAGGCAAAGGCTTTTCCGGCAACTAGTGCCTCAAGCAACGCGATTCCTTTGCTAGAATCTCCTTGATGAATGTACCAATTGGCAAGTCCATAATTGACTGCATCATTCGAGGGATTTCCTGGGCTTGCCTGAAGTAGGGTGTCGGGAGAGATCCATCCCTTGTACAGCTGACATAAGTCTGCATAGCTTTGATTTTCGATCACGATTCCTTCTTTTTGAATCGGCGCGAGCAAGGAGTCTGCTCTCTCTGGATTACCCAGACGGAGTTGGATGAGGTAAAGCCAGTGGGTACTGGAAACGATGTTGTCGTAATTGTCCCCACTTTCTCTGCATTGGAGGTAGGCGGTGTATGCTTTCTCGTATTCCTGAGTAAGGTAGTAGGCTAACCCCAGGTGGTACCAAACATTACTATGCAGGGAACTTAAGGGGATATTCTGGGCATTGGGTAGGCCATCTGGCTCGATTTGATCTTCCGTTCCCTGTATCAAGGAGGAAGCTTTTTCCAAATCCGCTATTGCCGCTTCGTAATTCCGAATGCTGATGTTCCGATGTCCTCGGTGCCGATACAAGCGAGCATCCTGGGGGAAGCTTTTGATACCTTCTGTGTAAATTGCAATTGCCTGTTGGTATCTCCCCAAATAAGCAGTTCGGCGACCATACCAAATAAGCGCTTCCACATCTTTAGGATTGGTTTCGTATACCTTCTTTGCTTGTTCAAAATTTGCTAGCGCTGCTTCATTCGGAACGGGTATGGGATACGTTTTGCCAAGGGGGGTGGTAAAAATGGAGTCTTCTTGGGGCAAGGTTAGTGCCTCACTCTCGGGATTTGGTTTTTGAGCACAAGCTGCAAATAGGGCTAGTAGAAGTACGAAAAGCTCGTTGCGCATGGAGTTCAAGTATTGAAATTTGGAATAGCGGCTTCTCAAAGAGCAGAAATCAGAAATTTCCCGATTTCTGCTCTTGTTGGGTTTGGTTATTTTAGGAAAAGTACGCCCAGCCCGGTTTCTTTGGCTAGGGCATTGAATGCAGGAATTGCCTGCTCTACCAATCGTTTTCCTTCTGCCTCAAGTGGTTTCCATTCCTCTAGCAATTCGGCATGCCTTGCTTTCGTGCCTTCGTTGATACTCGGAATACTGCTCTCTCCATGATTCATTAGGAATAGAAAGTTGGCCGTAAACTTGTTGGGGAAGTTCTCTACATCGTCATAGGCGGTGGATTTGCGCTGCACCATGGACTCATCCCAAGCAGCCAAATCTTTCACTAGATTTTGTGCAGATAGCTTCAGGTCCTTGTATTCTACTTTCGTATCCAATTTATCAATCAGTTCTTGGAGTTGGTCTTGGTATTTTTTGGCCTTATTTACCAAATTATGCATCTGAGTAACTTCGCCTTCCAAGGTACTCATCCATTGATGGTAAGCTTGAAAATCTGCAGGAGTTAACTTACTCCCTGGCACATCATGAATTTCTCCTTTTGCTTCTAAAATGGTATTCCCTGCGCGAAGTTTAATGTTATAAATACCTGGTATGGCTTTGTGACCCCGGTAACTGGATTCGATGTAGGCGGTAGGTATCCCTGGAACAGTAGGGTAGCGAAGGTCCCATACGAATCGATTGATTCCTTTACGGGTAGAAAGTGTCGGTTCTGGGGAGGGTCCTCCAGCATAGGATTGAAAGTCTGGGTTTCCTTTGGAACTTAACTTACGCACCAAATTTCCTTGGGTATCGTGAATTTCCATGATCAATTCGGTACTGTCAGCGAATGTTTCAGGTAACTGGTAGTACAGTACCATTCCGGAAGCAGGGTTTTGACCTTGAAAGGGGTTTGTTCCAGTAAAGCCATCCAAGTTCCCTGCATTCATCGAGGAGGACCAATTGCCCAATAACGCTTTTTCTGGCGTATACAGGGTAGGTTGAGTTACACTTTTCTTGAGTTCCCGGACCGCATTCAGTTCGTCTAAAACCCAGAAAGATCTTCCTGCCGTAGCTACGATCAGGTCATCATGGACCACTTTGAGATCTGTAATGGGGGTGATGGGTAGGTTGAGTTGGAAAGACACCCAATTAAGCCCTCCATCTTTGGAGAGGTACATACCTTGTTCTGTGCCTGCATAAAGCAGGTTCTTCATCTTTGTGTCCTCTCTTACCACACGGGTAAAGGCGCCATAAGGAATTCCTTTGGAAATATTGGTCCAGGTTTTTCCGTAATCGGTGGTCTTGTAGAGGGCAGGGGTGTAGTCGTTGAACTTGTAGCGGGTGGTAGCGATGTAGGCTGTGGCAGGGTCATGGGGAGAAACCTCGATCGCATTGACCAAACATTCTTTCAAGTCCCTCGGAGTGACATTACTCCAGGTAGTTCCTCCATCGCGGGTGACTTGTACCAGACCATCGTCACTTCCTGTCCAAATCGTCCCAGCCTCGTGTGGGCTTTCGATGACATAGGCAAGCGTCCCGTAATTTTCTGCCCCTACAGCTTCGTTGGTGTAAGGGATTCCGCCTTTCCCTTGTTTGGATTTTTCATTTCGCGTAAGGTCTGGTGATACTTCCTTCCAAGTTTTTCCCCAATCCTGTGTCTTCAAAAGTACTTGAGCGCCATGGTAGTAGGTATGTGGCTCGTGCTGAGACCAGATGATTGGGGCATTCCAGTTGAACCGGTACTTCATGTCCTTGGCATCCATGCCCAGGTATTGGATTGGGGCAGCCATGATGTTGGTGGAGCCTTGTGTCTGCATGTCCAACACTTCAATAGTGCCTTGGTAGCTCCCTCCCAGTACGTAGCGTGGGTCATTTGGATCAAAGGCCAAAAAGGCAGATTCCCCCCCAGCAGAGTAGTTCCAGTGCTCTTGTGTAATTCCTCCTCGGCCCAAGGCTATACTTGAAATCACTACGGAGGTATTGTCCTGCTGCCCGCCATAGATGCGGTAAGGAAACTGGTTATCTACATTGATCCGGTAAAATTGTGCAGTAGGCATGTTGCTCTGGGTAGACCAGCTCTTCCCTCCATTAAAGGAAATCGAACCACCTCCATCGTCAGCTAGGATTAAGTTGTTTGGATTCTTGGGGTTGATCCAAAGATCGTGGTAGTCTCCATGTGCGCCATCGATATCTTCAAAGGTTTTTCCTCCATCAATAGACACCAAAAAAGGCGCGCTTTGTACGTAGACCTTATGCTCATTGACTGGATCTGCAAAAACTTCAATGTAGTACCAGGCTCGTTGCGTCAATCGGTTACTTTTGTTGATTAACCTCCAGCTTTCGCCTGCATCCTGAGATACAAAAAGACCTCCCAAATCTTTCTCGGTATCGCTTTCAATCAAGGCATATACCTTGTTGGAATTTGCTCTAGAAACAGAAATGGCCATTTTCCCTTTTTCCTCAGGCAGACCTTTGTGAATTTTCTTCCAAGTTTTGCCCCCATCGGTGGATTTGTACAGCCCCGAACCAGGACCTCCTGATTTTACCTGCCAAGGCAAGCGCTGGTGTTCCCACATGGCAGCATAAAGAATCTCGGGATAGTTCATGTCCATCGATAATTCCACTGCGCCGGTAAATGTGTCCACATAAAGCACTTTTTCCCAATTCAATCCTCCATCTATGGTTTTGTAGATGCCTCGATCCTCATTGGGGGAATGCAAGGCACCTTGAGCAGCAACGTAGACGGTATTCGGGTCGGTTGGGTGGATTTGAATACGCGAAATGTGTTGCGTTTTTTCTAACCCTAACTTATTCCAAGTTTTGCCCCCATCTGTGGATTTGTAGACCCCGTCTCCATAACTAGTCATCACTCCTCGTGGTGCATGTTCACCCATACCTACGTACACAATATTGGGATTACTTTCTGCCACAGCCACAGCACCTACGGAACTGGTGGTGAAAAAACCGTCAGAAATATTTTCCCAATGCTGGCCTGCATCACTGGTTTTCCAAAGTCCACCTCCGGTTGTGCCGAAGTAATAAGTTAGTGGGTCTTGAACTACCCCAGATGCAGTCACTGACCTTCCTCCTCGGAAAGGCCCGATATTCCTGTACTTGAGTGGAATAGAAGAATCAAAGGTCTGGGTGTTTGCTGTGAGTGAACCGAGCAAACAAATGGTAAGAAAAATTTGTCTCATTTTTTCAGATTAAGGGCTTAAATCTAATTAAAAGGAATTATAGGATGCCAATCTTGCCAAATTCTTTGGGTGAGGGAGGTAGCAATCGACTGACAAGAATTCCTGTTTGCGAGTGGTTTTGCATGAGGTATTCCTGTAATGGAATGGAAGAAATCATTACTTTTTTTGAAACCGAGCTTGCATGCATCAAATAAATTCTTTCTCCTTGTTTCACTGCAAAACCTGCATGGACCACATCTAGGTTTTTGATCGTTGTGGTAATGGCTAGAATGTCTCCGTTTTGAAGTTGGTCTTCAATCAAATGGATTTTTTCTTTGGGAATAAAATACATTTCTCTGGAGGCCAAAATAACTTCCCTTTCTTGAATAGAAACTAGGTTTTTAGGGTTAGCCAATTGAGAATAGGAATTCGGATTAGCAGACATGAAAGATGGGGTATTGGTAGATTTTATACCTCCTAAGGACTTACTGAGATGGATTAATCTTCCTGCTTTTTCATTTTCAAAAATCCAATCGCTAAAATAATGTAGTCGAGATCCATAGCCGGTATTGCTGCCATTGAGGTAGCGCATGTGTTCAAGGGTTTCGGCTACTTTTTGAAAATCAGCAGCACCTTGCTTTATGGTAATGGTAAGTGCAAGCACTGCTTCTACAAAGGTGGTACAATCTACTTCCATGAGGTTGATCACCAGTTGTTCCTCTCCAGGTAACTCTAGGGTTTTTCCTACATATGGTGTGCCTAAAAATTGGTTTCCAATTGCGGTAATCAAATCCCCAGTAGGAAGGGATTTATAGTCAGACCCCTGAAATTTAGCACCTATTCCTTCGATTCTTTTTTTACTTTCTAGGTCGCAAACTGTTTGACTATACGAGAGAAATGGAAAGCAAAAAAGCAGTAAAAAAAATCTTAAACGAATCATTTTTTGTCAATAAAGTAGTTTCGATTTGAAATTAAACAAAACTTAGGTGATTCTTTTTTTGGTTAGTTCCTCCATAGCCCAATTAGTCCGAGCGGCAGTCAATCCTGTACTTGGGCAACTACCTTTACCAAGTAATTCTTCTACGATACTTTGGATTAGTGGTCGTTGAATATGGTGGGGAAGTTCCAGATGAAAGTGAAGTGGATTTTGATTGGGTCTATAAAGGGTAAAGACTCCTTCCCCAAAGGTAGCGAAGCGAATTTGTCCTTGGGATCCGTCAATTACTATTTCGTCAATTTCCGAGACAACAGAGGTCGTAAAACACCAGTTGCCTGTACCGACTACCCCATTCTCAAAGACAAAACTCCCTGCTACTAAATCTTCTGCTTGATAAGCTTTTGCTTGATTGGTAGAAAATCCCGTTGCATGGGTGATTTTACCAAAAAAGAAGTCCAGTAAGTCCAGTTGGTGGGAGGCTAGGTCGTAAAAATAGCCACCACCTGCGATTTCGGGAATCACGCGCCAGTTTTCAGCAGAGCTACTCACCAAGTTGGGGGTTAGGACTTGCTTGAGGTTGATATGAACTGTCCGTAGGATGCCAATTTCTCCTTGATCTAGGAGCTCTTTGATTTTTAAGAAATGAGGCAATTTCCTTCTGTAGTAGGCCACAAACAAAGGAACTTTTGCTTGTTCGCACACGTGAATCATTTGTTGACATTCCGCAAAAGTGCGAGCCATTGGTTTCTCTACATACACCGGTTTCCCAGCTTCCGCTGCCAATTGGGTTAGTTCCAGGTGAACATGAGGTGGTGTGGCAATGTAGATGGTATTGACCTCCGGATCCTGAATCAAGTCAGTAGCCTTACTGTACCATTTGGACACATTGTGGCGAAGGGCATAGTCCTCCGCTTTGGCGGCATCTCTTCGCATGACAGCTACAAGCTTGCTATGTGGGATGGTATTCATGGCTGGTGCAGACTTGAGCTCGCAGACTTTTCCCACGCCAATTACTCCCCATCGGACATCCGAATCTTTAATTATTTTCATGGTAGAAGGTGTACTATAAAAAAATTAGACTGGGATTTATTCGGTCCCAGTCTAGTTCAATTTAAGTTTCTTATTCTGCTGGAGCGGGTCTAGGCTTCATTTTTAAGCTGTCTGCAGGGTAGGTGGCGGCAAGCATTGCCATTTGTTCCTTTGCCCAATCCACCAGCACTTGTCGATCTTCCACGGAAAGATCGGCTTCCGGATGAAGGCCAAAGTAGGTGTAAGAATGCAAGGGCATTTCTCCATTTTCAACCATTTCCACGACCTCCTCAAACTTGTGGTTTTGAACGCGAAGTGGGAGAGACGTGAACTCAGAAAAATTCAAATGTCTTTTGCCATCGGTGGTGTGGTTGTTGAGCCAAAAGCCAACTGGCTGAATCCTGCTGTACCAGGGATAAGTGGTGGAATTGGAGTGGCAATCGTTGCAAGCTCCCTGCAATAAGGTGGCTACATGGTCTGGAACTTGGTAGTCATTTCTCATGTCAAAATCGGTTGCTCCTGATTCATTTTTTTCCATGGGAACAAACTGGATAGCCACTAGAAGGACTACTACGGCAAGGGTGATTTTCTTAATCATGTGATTTTTGGTTTTTTACTTAGACATTATTTGGTACAAAAGGTTTAATTCAATATATAAGTTAATTAAAATCTGCAACTAATGAAAGAAACAGGGGGTCATATTCTACTAATTGTGGCGAATTTTTGGAGGCTTGACTAAAGAGGAGGAATGTCTTTTCTGGCAAGTTACCGGTACCTTACCCCATCAATCACCAAACTGAGGCCTGCTTGAAAAATTACCAGACCCAAGGTTCCTGTCCAGAACCATTCTCCACCTTCCAGTTTAAGGGTTCCAGCATGTATACAAATGGATAAGCCTGTACCTGTAAGTAGTAATCCAGTTACAGACTGAATAAACCAACGTTGTTTATTTTTTTTCATGGCTAATTAAAATTGGTTAATAAGTACCATTCCATTCTCTTCAAAGGTATCCATCCGTACCAGGGTGTCAACGGCTTCCTCTAAGGTAATCCTACGCCCGATTAATTTTTCTGGATTCATTTTTCCTTCCAAAATAAGCTGCATAAGTTCTGGATAGGCATGGGCTTGCATGCCATGGCTTCCTAAAATTTCCAATTCCTTGGCAATGACCAAATGCATGGGGACGGGGGGATTGGATTCAGTTCCGGCTAGCAATCCAATTTGAATATGTTTTCCTCGCTTACGCAAACTAGCAACCGAGTTGTAACAAGTTACTTGGCTCCCGAGAGCATCTACGGAGACATGTGCTCCGCCACTACTCAAATCCTGAATGGTGGAAGCGACATCGCTTGTGTTTTTTGCATTGACCAGGTAGTGCGCGCCAGCAGCCTTGGCCAGTGCCAATTTATCGTCTTGAATATCGATTGCAATAATGGTAGCACCGATGGCTGCCGCAATAAGAATGGCAGAAAGTCCCACTCCTCCACAACCATGGACTGCCACCCATTGTCCCCCACTCACTTTTCCTTGTGCCACCACTCCGCGAAAAGCAGTCGCAAATCTACAGCCAAGGCTAGCAGCCACTTGAAAACTTATTGAATCAGGGATTCGCACCAAGTTGGTATCGGCGCGGTGTACAGCCACACGTTGTGCAAAGGATCCCCAATGGGTGAATCCAGGTTGATATTGGTCGTCACAAACCTGTTGGTTGCCGGATTGGCAACTCGGACAGGTGCCACAGGCACAAACAAATGGAACAGTTACTCGATCGCCAATTTTCCAATTTTTCACCCCTTTGCCTACCTCGAGGATGACTCCAGCAAACTCATGCCCGGGCACATGGGGAAGTTGAATGTCAGGGTCATGACCTTTCCAGCCGTGCCAATCGCTTCGGCAAATTCCAGAGGCCTTTACTTCAAGGAGAATGCCTTGCTCGGGTGTCTCTGGATCAGCCACCTGCGTGATTTTTGGGGCTTGCCCAAAGGATTCATAGACTAAGGCCTTCATATAGGGTATATATCACATCAAAATTAAACAAAGGACATAAAAAAACCGTGAGGGCTAGCCTCACGGTTGGCTTGAATCGAGTGTGATTATACTTCAAATCCTGGTCTATAAGTACGACCGACAAACTGATTGGCTTCTTCCAAGTTGGTGATTCGCATGTTTTCACCATCCCAAAGGAGTTTGCGTCTGCCAAAAAACTCCTGTTGCCCTTTGCTATTTGGTCTTCGTAGCATAAAGCTTCGAATCGCCAAATTACCCATCAAAACTGTTTCGGTCATTGGTCCAGCATAATCAAAAGAGGAGGTAAGTCCCCGATGCTCTTCAGATCCAAATCCAGCCTTGCAGGCATCTACCCACTTTCGCTGGTGGCCGTACTCTGGTTCAGTTCCTTCCAATCTGTCTGGACCAAAATCTTGTGTTCCATCGTAAAGGTATAACTTCGGCATCAATGGGGAGCTATCGTTAATGTTGTGGGTGATAATTCCTTTTTCTCCGATCATCATGACCCCATTGGCGGAGTTGGCACCACCAAGATCATGGTCTGCAGGAATGATGTCCGGGTGTGAGGGACGTATCCCTCCATCCATCCAGGTCATTTCAAGAGGAACTCCATTTTTAGCAGTAGGGCCGTAATGCAGCGTAATGAAGGAGGATGCTGGACATCCATCCGGATGGTAGTCTGCGGTCCACATTTGTGAATATACCGATCCTACGGAGCATTCTGCATCAAGGGGGTAGTGAAGGCCGAGCATACGGAAAGGAATATCCATCAGGTGGCATCCCACATCACCAAGAGCTCCTGTACCGTAATCCCACCAACCTCTCCAATTGAAAGGATGCAAGTTGGGGGTAAATGGAATCTCGGGTGCAGGCCCTAGCCACAGGTCCCACTCCATATCGGAAGGCTTGTTGCTTGGTTCCGGCTTTGGAAAAGCGCCGCCTTGGGGCCATACGGGACGGTTGGTCCAGATTTGCACCTTGGATACTTTGCCGATTTTATCAGAATCCATCCAGCCTTTGATCATGTCCATTAGCGGGTTGGAAGCGCCTTGGTTACCCATTTGAGTAACTACTTTTTGATCGCGAGCCATCTGGGTAAGCAAGCGTGCCTCCCGGATATTGTGGGTCATAGGTTTTTGGACGTAGACATGTTTGCCGCGCTCCATACAAAATTTGGCTGCGGGACCATGCACATGATCAGGGGTAGAGATAGTGACTGCGTCAATCTCTTTCATTTCTTCCAGCATGATACGGTAATCCGCATACAGCTTTGCTTTTGGAAATTTTGCTACCGAATCCTTGGCGGATCCTGCAAAATCCACATCACAAAGAGCTGCTACCCGTTCTCTTCCATTGACAGAGGCATTGAGAATATCACTTCTTCCTTTTCCACCTGCACCAATGGCAGCCAAAACAAGTTGGTCAGAGGGTGAAGTAAATCCCACACCTCCCAAGACATGGCGAGGAACGATAAAAAAGGAGGAGGCAATTGCTGCGTTTTTGATGAATTCCCTCCTTGAGGTGCCGGAGGATTTAGGTTCAAGTTTTTTCATGGGTTGTTGAAAATTGACAAAGAATTGTGTTGAATTTTGGATGTCATTCAGATGATTCCACTAAGGATTCTCAACAAAAAAAAGAGTGCCCTAGTGATAAAGTTTCATTCTTTCCCAATTTGCTTTTGATTTTTGGGAAAGGCAAAGAAAAGCTAAAAAAAAACTAGGAGTTCGAGGGATGAATTTTCAATGTGATTATCGCCCATTTACCGAAAGAAAAAGAAGCGCTATTTGATTTCAAGTAGGGGATTCGTAAACTTTTGAATATTCTCCGTTATGGATTTTTCAAATTCTTTTTGTTGGTGCAATGGAAGATTTAGGGTGGAAGAAAAAGAAAAATGTGGGATTGAATTTTATTCTCAACTAAAGTTTTCGTTCTTTAAGAATTAAAAAAAACGCAAAAGATTTTTTTAATAAACCCAATTCGAATTAGTTTGTGCGTGCATCCGATTACATATTTCAAATTAAGTATTACACCTATTGTGAGTAGACTTAATGAGTAGTAGTTTTTGTAAGGTTGGAAGAGGCAGATTAACTAATGGAGGGATGCCAAAGAAGGAAAAGGGCGGGATAATAAGCTCGCTTGAACAGAAATAATTACTAGTGATTATATATCAAAAAGATTAAAATAATTCCATGATCATCGGCGTAGTAAAAGAAACCAAGGAATATGAAAATCGGGTAGCCTTAAGTCCTGAGGTAGTGAAGCTAGTTCGTAAAAAGGGATTTGACGTGGTTGTGGAGGCTGGAGCTGGAGAGAAGTCCTATTTTTCAGATCAGGATTACGAAGCTTCAGGAGCGACGATAGGCTCGACTAAATCAGCTTTGGAGGCAGATTTAATACTTAAAGTCAACCTCGCCACCCTACAGGAAATAGCCCAAATGAAAGAAGGGGCAGCATACATTTCCTACATGTATGCCTACCAACATCCTGAGGTAATTGCCGCGTTTAATGCCAAGCGTATTAGTACCTTCTCCATGGATGCTGTTCCTAGGATTTCTAGGGCTCAAAAGATGGATGCCTTATCCTCTCAAGCCAACTTGGCGGGCTATAAAGCAGTTATACTTGGTGCTAATTATTTAGGGAAAATTTTTCCTTTGTTAATGACCGCATCGGGAACCATTACTCCTGCGCGAGTATTGATTTTTGGGGCAGGGGTAGCGGGATTGCAGGCGATTGCTACAGCCAAACGATTAGGTGCAGTGGTCGAATGTACAGATGTGCGTCCTGAAACAAAAGAACAAGTGGAGTCTTTGGGAGGAAGATTTTTGACTGTAGAGGGGGCAGAAGGGGTGAAAACAGAAGGGGGTTACGCGCGTGAGGTATCAGCCGAATACTTAGAAAAGCAACAGCAGCTGATTCGAGAAAAAATTAAAGAGGCAGACTTAGTCATTACAACCGCCTTGGTAATGGGTAAAAAATCCCCGATTCTGGTTACAGAAGACATGGTTAAAACCATGAAAACAGGGTCGGTGATTGTGGATATGGCGGTAGAATCTGGAGGCAATTGTGTACTCTCAGAAATAAATACTACCGTGGTGAAGCATGGGGTCACTTTAGTTGGCGAATCCAATCTACCCTCACTTTTACCAGTAAATGCTAGTCAGCTTTATGCGACAAATATTTCTACGCTAGCATTTCATTTAGCGTCAGCGGAAGGATTGGCGCTTGACCTCGAAGAAGAGATTACCAAGGGAGTACTTATTACTCACGAAGGAGTAGTAGTACATCCATTTACGAAGCAACTACTTTCTCAATAAATATTAATCCTATGTCTGTATCAGCACTAATCGTTCTGATTTATGTACTCGTTTTAGCAAGCTACCTCGGGTTTGAACTAATTTCCAAAGTACCTCCTACCTTGCACACCCCACTGATGTCCGGTTCCAATGCTATTTCAGGAATCACCATTGTCGGTGCTTTGATTGCAAGCAATGAGATGGGATATGGTACACTCAGCAAGTGGTTGGGGTTATTGGCACTTGTTCTCGCTACCATCAATGTGGTTGGAGGATATGCAGTGACAGATCGTATGCTTAAAATGTTTAAGAAAAAATGAATATTGGAATCCAACTTGCCTATTTGGTAGCCTCTGTGCTATTTATTCTTGGCATCAAATACTTAGGTAAAACAAAGGATGCACGAAAGGGGAACGTACTTTCTGCTGTAGGGATGTTGATTGCCATTGCAGCTACCTTATTTACCTTAGAGGTGTTTTCATTGATTGAAATTGGGGCAGCAATCCTGGTGGGAGCGGCTATCGGATTGTATTATTCTCAAAAGGTGGCTATGACCAAAATTCCTGAGATGGTGGCACTATTCAATGGTTTTGGTGGTCTTGCTTCTTTCTCAGTTGCTTTATCGGACTTCTTTTTTAAGAATGCGAATGCGGCTACTTCCTTGGATGCAATCAATTTAACCAGCATTTTATTATCAGTGTTAATTGGTGGGGTCACCTTCACAGGCTCCATGGTGGCGTACCTAAAGCTGGATGGGAAGGTTTCTGGCCAACCCATTACCTTTTCTGGGCAGCATTTACTCAATTTAATTTTTCTACTTGCCTTTTTTGTTGCTGCAGTACTGGTGTTTATTGACCCCAGTCAGGAGATCTACCTGTATATTTTGGTAGGGTTAGCCCTTTGTCTCGGTATTTTGACTGTGATTCCAATTGGAGGAGCAGACATGCCAGTAGTCATTTCTTTGCTCAATTCCTATTCGGGCATGGCTGCTTGCGCCACTGGATTTATTCTGAATAACAATGTATTGATTGTTGCGGGCTCCTTGGTTGGAGCATCTGGGATTATTCTTACGCAGATTATGTGCAAAGCTATGAATCGTTCCTTGATGAATGTGTTGCTAGGTGGATTTGGACAAACTGTAGCCACAGGCGGAGCGGATGGTCCGGCAGTAGTGGTCAAAGAAATAGGAGTAGAGGAATCGGCCATGCTATTCGATTCTGCCTCTTCGGTGATTGTTGTTCCTGGCTATGGAATGGCTGTGGCTCAGGCGCAACACGTAGTTCGAGAATTGATGGAGCAATGTGAAAAGCGAAACATTGAATTTAGATTTGCGATTCACCCGGTGGCCGGACGTATGCCTGGGCACATGAATGTCCTACTTGCCGAGGCAAATATCTCTTACGACAAGTTGATCGAGATGGACGATATCAACGAAGACTTCTCGAATACAGATCTGGTATTTGTGGTAGGGGCAAACGATGTAGTCAATCCTGCTGCGCGCACCAATCCTGAGAGTCCAATTTTTGGGATGCCAATTCTCAATGCGGATAAGGCACGTACTGTGATTGTATCCAAGCGAAGCATGGGTAAAGGTTATGCGGGTGTTGAAAATGAATTGTTTGGCTTTCCCAATTGTCTAATGCTCTTTGGTGATGCCAAGCAAACCATCACCAAGGTAGTGAGCGAACTTAAAGATATGGCCTAACTACGGGTTGGATTTATTCCAGTCCTAGGGAAAGCTGAGGGGATAGGAGTTGAAAGCTTTTTCGATGCCATGCACAGCTGCCGTGGGACACAATTCCTTCCCGATGTTTTTTGGTGGGGTATCCCGCATTTTGTTCCCATCCATAGTACGGAAATTCTTGGGAGAGGCGCTCCATGAGTTCGTCTCGATATACCTTGGCAAGAATCGATGCTGCTGCAATCGAGCTGAATTTTCCGTCTCCCTTAATTACGCAAGTGTACGAATATGGGAGGGATGATTTCCATCGATTACCATCAATCAGTAAGTGTTCTGGTACTTGAGGAAGTTGTTGAATAGCACGTTCCATAGCCAAGAAAGAGGCTTTCAGAATATTTATTTGGTCAATCTCTGCTACGCTCGCTTCGGCAATGGCCCATCCAAGGGCTACGGTTTTGATTTCATGAACCAATGATTCCCGTTGGATTTTTTTTAGTTTTTTGGAGTCTTGAATCCTTGGGTTGTGATAGGTTGGAGGTAGGATTACTGCCGCAGCTACCACTGGTCCAGCAAGGCATCCCCTACCTACTTCATCGCAGCCTGCTTCGATCCTATCAGCTTCTAAAAAGGGGAGAAGAGTCATCGTGATGGCTTGGCGTGGGTTGGTAATACGAATGGATCATTTCGGCTACTAAAGCTGTCCAACCTGTTTGATGAGAAGCGCCGAGCCCTTTTCCGCTATCTCCATGAAAGTATTCGAAGAAAAGGTAATGATCCTTGAAGTGAGGATCTTTTTGAAACTTGGATTGGCCATCATACATGGGCCTATTTCCGTCCGCATTTTTTGTAAAGATAGAGATACAACGTAGCGAAAGCTCTTTGGCAATCATGTCTAAGGTGAGAAATTTTCCCGATCCGGTAGGATATTCAATAGAAAGGTCTTCGCCGTAGTAACTGTCAAATTTCTTTAAGGATTCAAAAATAAGGTAATTGATGGGAAACCAAATAGGGCCTCTCCAATTTGAATTACCCCCAAACATTTGGGTATCTGCTTCTCCAGGGGTGTAGCGAATGGAGAGGGTGTCTCCATTGATTTTCATGGTGTATGGATTCTCTTTATGGTATTTGGAAAGAGAACGTATACCATAATCACTCAGAAATTCTTCTTCATTGAGCATGCGTTGAAGTACGCTCTTCATGCGGTGTCCTCTTAGCAAGGAAAATAAGCGCCGTTTGCCATGACCTGGTTGGACCCAACTAGAAACTAGTGCAGCTAGTTTGGGTTTTTCTTTGAGGATGAAATCAAGGCGCTTTTTAAATTCAGGAAGCTTTTCGAAAAGTTCTTCTCTTATGGGTTCAACCGCGAAGAGTGGGATTAGGCCTACGATGGAGCGAACTTTTAATTTCTTTGGTTCTTTACCCTGGTAATGAAAAACATCGTAAAAGAAATTATCTTCTTCATCCCAAAGTGAGATTCGTTCTGAAGAGATGGTATTCATGGCACTAGCAATGTAGAGAAAGTGCTCTAAAAATTTGGTGGCACTAAACTGGTATACTGTATTGAATTCACACAAGTCGATGGCAATGCGAAATAGATTGAGGGAAAACATGGCCATCCAGGAGGTACCATCTGCCTGTTCTAGTTTGCCTTGGTAGTATTGGGCATGGTTTCTATCAAATAAGGAGATGTTATCCAGTCCTAGGAAGCCTCCTTCAAAGATATTATTGCCTTCTGAATCTTTTCTATTGACCCACCAGGTAAAGTTTAACATCAGTTTGTGCATGGCACGCTCTAGAAATTGCTGGTCTCCTTTGCCTCCATTTAGTTTCTTATCAATTTGATAAACCCGCTGAACCGCATAAGCATGTACTGGTGGATTTACATCCGAAAAATTCCATTCATAGGCAGGAATTTGACCATTGGGATGCATGTACCACTCGTTTAAAAGTAAAAGGAGTTGTTCCTTCGCAAATTCTGAATCGATTCGAGCCAAGGGGATACAATGGAAAGCCAAATCCCAAGCGGCATACCAAGGATATTCCCAGGTATCTGGCATGGAAATGATATCAAAGTTCTGCAGATGCGTCCAACTATGATTTCTACCTTTTTTTCTTTCTTGTGGTGGTTGGTAGCGCCCCGGATCCCCTTCAAGCCAGCGATTTACGTCGTAGTAGTAAAACTGTTTGGACCAGATCAGGCCTGCATAGGCTTGACGTTGAATGGTTTGATGTTCTGGATTGGAGACTTTTTCTTGCAATACTTGGTAGAATTCATCTGCTTCTTTTTTGCGTTTTTTGAGAATTTCAGGTATAGCCTCCTGTGCTTCTTCTTCCAAGTGTCGCTGCATGCGGAATTGAACCTTTGCTTCGCCGCCTGCCGGGATGTTCAACTCATAGATGGCAGCTGCTTTCGTACCTGTACCCTTTGTTAGTCTGGAGGTGTCTCCTTGCAGGAGGAAGTCATTGATGGCATCTTTGGTTGATTTTCGCTCATTGGGAATACCATAGAGTCGTTCCCGGTTGGTTTCATTGTCACAAAAAACCAGTTCTTTGTGTCCCTTAAAACTGAAAATATAGTTTCCTGACTTGGGATTAAAGGCTTTCAAAGAATCTGAGTTGATTTGGGTCATCTTGGGCATAAAGGGTTCATGACCTGTAAACCAAAATTTGCGAAACCAGATAGTAGGTAGTACCCAAAGCTTGGCTGCCTCTGGTCCGCGGTTGATAATAGTGGCTGAAGCCACAATGTCTTCTGCATCCTGTTTGGCATATTCAATCACAATGTCAAAGTACCGGTCTTCCTCAAAAACCCCAGTATCTAACAGCTCGTATTCTTCTTGTAATTTTCCCGCATTTTTATTTTCATCCACCAGTTTTTGGTAGGGAAACTCCCCCTGAGGATACTTGTACAGCATTTTTAGATAGCTGTGTGTCGGTGTGGCATCTTGGTAAAAGTATAGTTCTTTTACATCTTCCCCGTGATTGCCTTGATTTCCAGTCAACCCAAAAAATCGTTCCTTCAAAAAAGGATCTTTTCCATTCCAAAATGCCCAGGACATGCAAAGAATTTGCCGGTGATCACAGATTCCTCCAATCCCTTCTTCTCCCCAGCGATAGGCTTTACTGCGTGCATCATCATGGGTTACATTTTCCCAGGCTGCGCCATCAGGGCTATAATCTTCCCTCACCGTTCCCCATTGGCGATCGGTTAAGTAAGGTCCCCATTTCTTCCAATGCTTTTTTTTCTCCTTATCTTCTTGTAATCGGGTATGTTCAGCTGACATGAACGTATTCTTCGTTGGGCGAGCGGTGAAATTATCATTTTCAATGCAAAATGCCGCATAGGAAGGCACAATTACGTGGAAAAAAAGCCTTGAAAAAGGCTGGGATTAGTTTTTTATTTTCAATTAATGGCCATGAATACATAATCAACCGATTGAATTCGCTTTTTTACCACCAAGGCTCTCCAAAAAATTAAGCGCATATTCAAAAAAAAAGTAAATTTGATTTCTTTTTAAAAGCCTTCTTTCACCTATGAAACAAGCATCTCCATTTCCCGCAAAATCAAAACTTTTTGTTTTGATGTCTTTACTCCTACTTTTTGTAGGGGGCTATTTCGGGGCAATTCAGACCTTCACGAAGGAGAAGTCGACTTTTGGAAAACATCAACCTACTAGTGAAGGTGGTGAACCCCAGCCCACAGAATTGGTTAGTAAGGGGGAAAGTTCGTCTACAGAGGAGGAAGATTTGGTAGTTATCTACACTAAATTGTACGGAAAATACCAGGTGAAGGCCCTCGCCAATTCCAAATTTTCAATGCCTTCTGATTTAGAAATCGAATGGCTTAATTTACAGGTAACAGCATTAAATCAACTTTATACCAAGATGACCCTTACGGAAAGGAAAAAAGTAAAAAAAGTATCTTTTCCATTTGTAAAGCTGCAGGTAGGGGGGAAAACAAGCTACAAAAAGCTAGAAAACTTGACTCCGGAGGAGCGAAATAGTCTCAATTGTTAGCAAAAACAAATTTGGATCGGTCTCCTTTTGGCTCGGATTCTAGTTGGGAGACCAGTTTTCTAAATGCAGAAGGCCAACTTTCAGCCCATTTTTGAAAGGATTCCGTTTGATAGGTATCCGGATAGGAA
>JAURGC010000179.1 GCA_030833985.1 Algoriphagus sp.
CCTGGAGATTGGATTTGGATTGGCGATGGATTCGCTATGCGATGGAACAAGGAGTACAACTTGCCATCAACCCCGATGCTCACGAAATGGATGGCTATGCTGACATGCACTATGGCGTTTTGATTGGAAGAAAGGGTGGATTAACCAAAGAAATGACCCTTAATTCACTTTCTAGAAATGAAATAACTTCCTATTTCGAAACTAGGAAAGCGAAAATTTAAGAAATACTAGGAATACACAAAAAGTACTTGTGCTTTGCCTTCTTTATTTACCTTTGCTACCTAATCTGTTACTATGAATTGGTCCTCGCTACCCGAATCTGTATTGCTTCAACGATCCTTCCTTTTTGGGATAACAGGTATTTTACTCGGTACAGCATCTATACTCAATACCAAAATTCATTTATTGGACGCTCCGATGGGCCCTCTGAATGGAACTAGTATTTTCTTGCAATTTTTTGGATTAGGATTAGCGGTACTCGTTCTTCGAAAGAAAAAAATAACTACCGAATTCAAAGAGAAGTCACAACTGATGATTCTTATCCTAGCTGTTGCCCTTCTGTTTTTTATTTTTTCACTCTGATTCATTCAACCAAAGCCCTTCTGCTTTCGTACCTTTATTTTTAGGAAAAAGAAAATTGATTTTTTTTCCCTCTCCCTGCATCCTTTCCTTTGCTTTGTGCATCTACCTTTTTGAAAGTTAAACCAAATGCAATTACCTCCACAATTCTTCGCCGAGGAAGAACTGATCGCGGAATGTCTATCTGGAAACAGGCAGGCCCAGCGTCAGCTCTACGAGACCTACTCCCGGAGATTTATGGCGATCTGCCTGCGGTACCTCAAGGATCAGGAACATGCAGAGGATGTGATGATCCAAAGCTTTATGAAAATCTTTGAAAAGCTTTCCCAATTTCAAGGAAAAGGGAGTTTTGAAGGATGGATGAAGCGGATTGTGGTCACCCAAGCACTGATGGCCATTCGAAACAACCGCTCCCTTATCCTGGCAGTTTCCTCTGAGGACGCAGAAAAAGTACAAGAGCCTGCTGCCGAAGCCTTGAACCAGCTGGAAGTAGCAGAATTGATGGATTTGGTGCAAAGCTTGCCCTTTGGATACCGAACAGTCTTTAACCTATTTGCGATTGAAGGATATTCACATCAAGAAATCGGAGAATTGCTTGGCATCAAAGAAAGCACCTCCAAATCCCAACTCAGCCGCGCTCGAAGGCTGTTAAAAGAAAAAATTACGAGCCTTCAACTTCAACCCAAAATTACGAATGGCTAAATCAGACGAATTATTGGATCGGATTTTTAGAGAAAAACTTGAAAATCAGGAAGTTTCTCCAAGTCCCAAAGCATGGATAAAGCTAGAAGCTCAATTGGATGAAACAAAGCAACCGAAGAGAAATTCTTGGTGGGCAATAGCCGCGGCATTGCCTTTACTACTTGGTCTTGGGTACCTGATCTGGTCCCAAGTACCCCAAACAAAACAGGAAAGTCCCATTGCTGCTATGGAAGAGGTGTCAACTAATGTTTCTGACCTGGAATCAATTCCTGAAGCCGAACCGATGATATCCGAAGTAAATCAAAAACCAAGATCCCAAGCTGAAACAAGTCCTCCAAGAAAAAGTAAGCCTGCTCTAAAATCAGGCCTCCCTCAGGAAAATCCCCAAAAGGTCTATGAGAAACGGATGTTAGCCGAAGCAATTCTATCCCCCAGCCCACAAGTGGCAGTCCCGGTAGTGTTAAATCTCGATACTGAGCCCAAGGTCTTTTTAAATCCAGAGCCTATTCCGATCACCACGGCACCAAATAATCCACAAACCTCCTTGGCAGTTGAGGAAGACCTAGAAGGATACCGAATTCGGATTTTCTCTAATGGATTGAAAAAAGAAGAGGCTCCTAATAAAAATTTGATTACAGAACTCGGAAAAACAGTTGGTCAGGTGGAAGGCCTCCTCGAAAAACTAGACGAGGGATTTGTAGAAATTCAAGATAAAAAAGAGCGCTTCCTTTCGCTCCTAGTGAGCAGGAAAACCACTTCAATGGAAAAACAGTAAAACTAAACCAAGCATATACAAACAGCAGAACCCATGAAAAAATTAGTACTCCTATTCGCTTTTTTAGGATGTGTCTTTTTGGCCCAGGCCAAGACTAATCCTGAGACACCCCTAAAAACGGTGATTCATACCCTCAAAGACTCTGTAGTCATTGAATTTGGCAAGGCAGGAAGAATCGTTATTATGGTAGAATCCATAGCCGATTTTGAAAAACTGAAGGGAATGAATATCAACCAAATTATCGGTGAATTAGGCATACAAGAAAATAAAGCCACTGGTGAGGTAACTTTGGTTGAAGTCCATAAAAAAGACGGGACCATCAAAGAAGTGGTTAAAGTACTTGAAAATGGTGCTGAAACAGAAGTACGAGTAGGTAGAATGAGGGTCTATGTGGATGAATCGGGAGAGGCCACGAAAGTGAAATTTGAAACAAAGCCAAAAAAAGAAAAGAGCTCCCGCTATACCAATGATTTCGGGGTTGACCTGGGCATCAATAGTTTCTTAAAAAATGGAAGTTTTCCAACCTCTGATCAGCCCTACGCCTCCAAAGGTTGGGGGAGTTGGAATGTGGGATTGAATTGGGTAGGTTCTCAGCGATTAAGTGATGGTCTAAGATGGAATTTTGGATTGGGATTTCAATGGTACAATTTCAAGTTTGAAAACCGTGATTTTCAAGCCGTCCGTGGCAGAGACGAAATCTCCTTTGTGGAGCGCATTGATGTTACTGGAGTAAAGAGTAAGTTGTCCGCTTCTTACCTAACTGCCATGACGCTTCTGGAAGCCAACTTAGGAAAGAACAAGGATAAAGGCCTCACCCTAGCAGCAGGACCATACATCGGCTACCGCCTAGGAGGAAGATCCAAATTTGTCTACGAAGAATCTGGACGTGCATTGGATCGAACCGAAAAAATAAATACCGGACTTTACTTGGAAAATCTCCGCTATGGATTCCGGGGAGAAGTAGGAATTGGTAAGCACCTTACCTTTTTCAGTACCTACGATTTAAACGAACTTTTTCAAGAAGGGAAAGGGCCCTCCTTGAATCCAATCACATTTGGCATTAAACTTTTAAATGACTAAGCATAGACTTATGAAAAATTACACACGTTTAATTCTAGTAGCCTTGCTACTCATGACCTCCACAGCCTGGGTAGCTGCACAAAATGTACTGGTCAACACTACTAAAAAATACCCCAACATCAAACAGATCGAAATAGAAAGCGGCTGGCTAGAGGTAAGTTACCAAGGAGGTGAAGGAACGGAAATATCCGTGGAAGCATATTTGGCTTCGAATGTAACAGGTCAAGACATCGTATTTGTAACATTAGGAGATGTACTCAAAGTAAGCTACAAGAAAAGTAGCGAAAGGTACAACTGGAATAGTAAAAACAAGGGCTACTTAAAAATCACAGGTCCTAAATCCATGCAAATCAGTGTAAGAGGATCTTCTGGGAAAATCAGCTTGACCAACCTGGTTAGTAATAATACCTCCTTGCAACTTACTTCAGGCACGGTCACGGCTAGTCAAATCAAAGGAAATCTTAAGTTAAACTCTACTTCTGGTACTTTACGAGCCTCAAAAATTGACGGCAATGTGGAAGCAAGACTCACTTCCGGAAATGCTTATTTGGATCAGATCAGTGGAAAAGTCAATTATGAATCTACCAGCGGCTCCTTAGATGCTAAAGATA
>JAURGC010000041.1 GCA_030833985.1 Algoriphagus sp.
TATAGACTCCATCACATCCGGAACGGATACGGTTAATAATTGATTGGCCTCGTATTCGTTCTGGATTTGTGTATCTGAAAGTAGCAAGAAATGATGATTTTCATCCGTCGCAACAGTTGGTTTTAATTCAAAATTTAAAACTTGCTCTTGAGATGATTTGTTAAGTAACTTGAAAATAGAAGAGGAACCATTTGGAAGCTTCTTTATTTCAAAACCACTGGGCTGAGAAACAAAAACAAATTCTCGGTCAGAACCCGAAATGAGTTCATATTCTCCTTCTCTATTGGTTTGTACGACTACACGTCCATCCGAAAGTACTACCCCAGAAATACCTTTTCCTGCTGCAGACACCTTTCCTTTGATTCGAATAGGATAAAAGCTACTAAGGGGACCTATACTTTTTGATGAATTTATTTGCCCTATGGCATCATCTCCAAGGGCTAGGTATGCTGCGGTTGAAAAACCGATACTCTTGATAAAATCTCTTCTAGTAGACATACAATTACTGATTATTGGTTTGTGGTCAAGGGAATAAGTTGAGAAGCCAATACAATGCCTTCATTACCTTTGATTTCAAGGGTTAGCTGATTCAAATTCCAATCAAACGATGCCAACCCATAATTAAGTTTGGCAATCAGTTCACTAATTCTTAAGCTATTTTTCTCTTCGGCTATTCCAGACCAGGTATGGGTTAGTCCACTGGAAGTCACCTCGTAAATACCTTTTGGAAACCGGGAATCCACTAACTTCATGATCTCTGCTATATGGCGATCTCCGCTTAAAAGGATTGGATTCTGGACACCGGAATTGGATAGTAGGTTCAATAATTTTTCGCGCTCCTGAGGAAAATTGGCCCATTTTTCATAGGCATGTTCGGTTGGTAAGATTTGTATTCCAGAAACAATAAAGTTGACCCGAGCAGTACTAGTTTTTAATTCATTTTCAAGCCATTTCCATTGCGCATCACCCAAAATCTGTCCTGTAGGATTAATTTGATAGATGCGATCTATTCGCTCAAGCGTATCTCTAAAGTAGCGACCATCTAACAAAATCACTTTTACTTGTTGATTGCCTTCTCCATAGGTATATGCAGCATAGCCTCCCTCCCGCTTCCGTTCAGAAGCATCCAAGGGAACACTCAAAAAATCGAACATCAAGTCTCTAGATGCCTTTTTCTGAGCGTAGTTCTTGCCTCCATCATTGATGCCATAATCGTGATCATCCCAAATACCAATGATTGGGGTACTTTCTTTTAGTAGCTGGTATTCCACATGGGCATTTTGCCGTCCATACTTGGCACGAAGGGTGTCCATTATTGGGGAATCTCCATAGATATTATCACCCATCCATACCCAAAGGTCTGGATGATCTGCCAGAATGGGTTTCCAAAGGGGCTGAGGTGCATCTTGGCGATTGCAGGAGCCAAAGGCGATTCGGTCAAGCTTTTTATTTTGTCCAAGGCTTGAAGTCACCTGGATCAAAAATAAAAATCCAATTACAAGGAAAAGAGAATTATGCTTCATTAAATGCTTTGTTAGCGCATTTAAATCTAACAAAATCAGACAATAAGGTGAGGGTTATCCTGTAAAGAATTTATTATTTCCTGATTATCTGTTTTGCAACAACTACTCAAAGAAAATAAGTTTTCAAACTCAATTAAAACCGGGTAACAGAAGCTAGGATTGACCGTCATTCGAGGCTTATTAGTATTAAATCAAAAAAAATTTAAGCTTTGGATAGATTGCCAAAAATCATATCTTAAATTCATTAGATTCCTTTTGAATCTCCTCTCCAAAAATCTCTTTTACCACCCAGCCCTTACCCCATTCGGCTTTTTCTTCTTGGGTCCAGAGGTCTGGAAAAAAGATGACTTTTTGAAAACGAGGCGGTAAGTACTTCTGCCAGTTGGTTCCTCCTGTGGCTGCTATGTCCACCGGATCACGCTGTAGGTAGCGAACCGCTGATTTATAATGCGCCAAGGGCCAAAAAACATTTGCCTTCAAATCCAATTGACGCATCAATTCACGCAACTCCTCAGAAGGATTGGCTAACTCAGAATACCTTTTCCAAAGATTTTTACTTCTGTAGTTTTCAATTAATTCGATCAAACTTTTTCGGTATTTCCCTTCAAATGTTTTCAAAGTCAGTGTTTTTTGACCCGTAGCCAATTCTATAGCTCCTTGTTGCCAATACAGGTTTTCAAACAAAGAAATGGCATCGGAGTCCGCATCAAATAAGGCTCTCTTCTCTACAGCGACTAGCTGCCATACCTCTGTGGCCATCAATTCTATCTCTCGAAATTGAGCACTTTGAAAACCAGAAGAAGGCAGCAGAGACATTCGAAACTTAAGAAACTGTTCTTTCTCCATCCCCTTCCACATCATCGCAAAGGAACTGATCAAGTGATCAAAATACATCAGGATACGTTCTAGCCTAATCTTAAAAAAATCCTCATTCAAAGAGTTCTGATCAGCCAATTGTTCCATTTCAGAAAGAATCAATTTGAAGTAAAGCTCCGTAATTTGGTGGTAGATAATAAATATCTTTTCGTCCTTGAAACTTGTTTTAGGCTGTTGAAGTGATAATAAAGTATCCAAATTGATGTATTCCCAGTAGGTCAAATAATCCGCATAAAGCAAGCCTTCTAAGTAAGAAAGCATGTCTTGTCCAGAAGACTTAAATTTTTCTTGGAGTAATAAGATTTTCTCTAAAATCTTTGGGTCTATTTGGGTTTCTGCCATTAGATTATTTAAAAAAGGTATTTTTATAAGCTCCTTTCTGCTTAATTTCACCACAGAAAATAGAAGCCTAATCCAGGCAAAATTGAAGTATTCCTAGGTATAAACCAAATAAACTATGGAGAGCGGAACCATTCAGAAATCGCTAAAACAAGATCTGTTTGAGGGGGTAGATTTTTTAGATTTAGATGATTTATTGACCGAGGAGCAAAAATTAATCCGATCGACTATTCGGGATTTTGTTAAAAAAGAAATTTCTCCCTACATCGAGGATTGGGCCCAAAAAGCCCATTTTCCATACGAAATTGTGAAGAAATTTGGGGAAATAGGCGCTTTCGGACCACAGCTTCCCATAGAATATGGATGCGGTGGTCTGGATTATATCTCCTATGGCCTGATAATGCAAGAGATCGAGCGCGGAGACTCCGGAATGCGATCCACTGCCTCGGTGCAAGGATCCTTAGTCATGTATCCCATCTACAAGTTCGGCTCCGAAGAGCAGCGCAAAAAATACTTACCTAAATTGGCCAATGGAGAATTACTTGGCTGCTTTGGATTGACTGAACCCGATCACGGTTCCAATCCTAGCGGGATGGTCACCAACTTCAAAGATATGGGAGACCACTACTTGCTCAATGGTGCAAAAATGTGGATTTCTAACTCCCCAAAAGCAGATATTGCCGTAGTATGGGCAAAAAATGAGGAAGGCCGAATTCATGGATTAATCGTGGAACGGGATATGGAGGGATTTACCACTCCAGAAACACACAACAAATGGTCCCTTAGAGCCTCCTGCACTGGTGAGCTAGTATTTGATAATGTGAAGGTGCCCAAAGAAAATTTGCTACCTGGTAAATCTGGACTAGGTGCGCCAATGATGTGTCTAGATTCCGCCCGTTTTGGTATTGCCTGGGGCGCCATTGGTGCAGCCATGGATTGCTACGAATCTGCACGGAAGTATGCTGCCGAGCGAATTCAATTTGGAAAGCCAATTGCTGGATTTCAATTGACACAAAAAAAACTTGCGGAAATGCTTACCGAGATTACCAAAGCACAGCTTTTGGCATGGAAGGTAGGAAAGATGATGAATGAAGGCACTGCTAAGACGGTTCACATCTCTATGGCCAAACGGAATAACGTGGAAATGGCATTGAATATCGCCCGTGAGGCGCGTCAAATTCATGGTGGCATGGGGATTACTGGAGAATATCCCATCATGCGTCACATGATGAACCTAGAATCGGTCCTGACCTACGAGGGTACCCACGATATCCACTTACTTATATTAGGAAACGAGATTACTGGAATTCCAGCCTTTAAATAAAAAAATGAAATTTAGGTAACTTCAAAAAATAGTCCCCAAGGTCTATTTTTTTGAATCCCATTTACTGGGGTTGGTGAGCAAATCCTGGAGTTCCCCCAAACTAGGATTTGAATTTCCTGTGAAAAGGTAATAAATCAGTCTCGCATCGTCGGGATTGACTTCCTTTTCAGTACTAGAAGCCTCCAATCGGCCATACAACCATCCCCAAGACCCCTTTTCAAAGGGTTTGGGCTCCTTAGTTGAAGCATCTTTCAACCAAGCATAGGCTGCTAAGGGAGCCTTTAAGCTTTCTAGCCTAGTTGCTTCATTCACCAAAGAGATCAACTGCAGTTGGTTTCCTTGAAAACTGTCCTGGAGTTTTTCCCAAGTCCAACCACTGTGTACCTCACCTTCCTCTGGATTATCGGCATGATTTTGGTCCCAAGTAGAATGAGAGAGCACACGGACATATTTCAATTTGCTCGAATCTGCCTCATTCAAGGCAGTTCCGATAAGTTCCAGTGAACCAGCAGCTACAATTAGCAAGGGATTCTTTGCAGAACTTTTATTTACCTGAACGGTAAGTTCAATAATCGCATAATTGGGAGCATTAACTGCTTCAATAAATTTTGTCTTTTTAAAACCAAAATACTTGGCACCTAAAAATGCACTTTCACGCATCTGTGCATCTGCACCTGGATGGGATTTATTTGAACCCCAGGTATGGCTATTGAAAGCATATATGACTACTTGATCTTGCAACTCCTTGGAAGCCAAAAGGGCTAAAGATAAGGGTGTTGCTGCCCAATCATCTTTCCCATGCTCATTTCCATCTGCCACCAGGACGATTCGCTCACCTTGATAAGGAAGTTGTTGTGCATACCCAGTTGAATTCACTAAAAATCCGCTTCCCAAAAAGAACAGTAAGGCAATCGTGTAGTAAAGAATGCTTTTTCCTCGCATTTTTTTTAGTTAGTTTAATTTTTAATCAATTGAAACTCGGTCCAAATCCAAACCAAGTTCCTAATAAAGATTAGCCAATTTTTTTGTATCTTACTTAATACGACTTTTCAGTATCAGGAGTTGAACTGGGTTGACGGGGTCATTGGTAAAGAAGTAAATGTTTCGTTGATCAATTCCTTTTCTACCTAATGGATCAAAGACAAGAGTTAATTCTGTGCTCTCACCAGGATAAAGTTCTTTTACCGGTAATTCAAGCAGCAAACACGCGCAATTTCCTTGGAGTTTCCTTATCTCTAACTTTTCCTTACCCAAATTTGTAAGCGTGATGGATGTACGCTGCACTTCCTTCGAACTAATTTCCCCCAAGTCCACTATTTTTTCATCGAGTAAGAGTTGAGGAACTAGATCCAATTCTTCTCGCTTAATTGGAGCAAAATAATCAAATAGATTTGCTAAAACCTCTAGCTCCAGCATCTCCGATTCAGTTGAATTCCAAGAAATACCTATCTTATCTACTACAGCTCCCAGATCTGTTCGTTGGGAGGCATCGTAACTTAACATCAACAATCCTCTTTCTTTCGGCCTAACCAGATCTTGAACTTGTTCAATATGGATAAATGAGGGTGTTTGGGCTTGAAAGGAGGACTTGGACAATGGGCTTGATCCAGCATTAAAAAATTCCAAATATTTCTGTTTTGGTTCGTTATCAAAAACCTCTCCCATCGTTATTTTTCGTAAACGCAAACCAATTTGCCCCATTTTCACGGGATAATTTCGATCCAAATCTACTGGATAAGGTATAGCAATCCCTTCCAAAAATAAAGAATCTTGAACCTGTCCCTGTCCACCCCGAACCACAATTAATTTGGAAAAAAAACCTGCCGCTGCACTCGGGTCAAAACGTACTGAAATCTTTCCCGATTGCTCTAGTTGGAGAGTATCCTTGGAAAAGGAAACTGTCGTGCACCCACATTCGGTTTGTACTTCTTCAATTGCAAATTTCGAACCCTGACTTAACGTATACTCAAAAGAACTATTTTGAGGCCCCTCTTCCTCTAATAAGGTTCCAAGATTTATCCGGTTGACCTTCCAACTTAATTTTGGTGGAGGAGACTCTTGTCCTACACTTGTTTTTGCTAGAGTGACGACTAAAAAAAGAATACAAATCAACCGAATCATACGTGCAAGTAACAAAAAATTATGGGGGTTATATAGCCTGTTTTAGTTAATTTGCATCAAATTTGAGGAAATGGCACGCGTTTTAACAGGTATTCAAAGTTCGGGTAGGCCCCACCTAGGAAATATTTTAGGAGCTATTGTTCCTGCTATTCAATTGATTGAACAAAATAGCAAGGAGGAATCCTTTATTTTTATAGCAGATTTTCATTCACTCACCAGCCAAAAAGATGGAGAAATCAGAAAGCAAAATACACTTGCTGTAGCTGCTGCCTGGTTGGCCTTCGGGCTGGATATTGAAAAAACCGTTTTTTACAGACAATCTAGAATTCCTGAAGTTGCAGAATTGAATTGGTACCTCAATTGCTTTGCTCCCTTCCCTATGCTAGCCAATGCACATAGCTTCAAGGACAAGGCAGCTAGATTGGCAGATGTGAATGCAGGATTATTTACCTACCCAGTACTAATGGCAGCAGATATTTTATTGTATTCTGCAGACTTAGTGCCCGTTGGAAAAGACCAATTGCAGCATTTAGAAATGGCACGTGACCTTGCAAGTACCTTCAACCATGTAATGGAAGAAGATATCCTAACACTACCAGAAGCTAGAATCGCAACCGAGGTCATGACCATACCAGGTACGGATGGCCAAAAAATGAGTAAATCCTACCAAAATATTTTGGATATCTTTTTGCCTGAGAAGGAACTCAAAAAGAACGTAAATGCTATCGTTACGGATAGTACCCCTCTTGAGGAACCTAAAAATCCAGATACTTGTACAGTCTTCAAATTGTATAGTTTGATTGCCTCAGCTAGCGAAACACAAGCTCTTAGAGCACAGTATATGGCTGGGAATTTTGGCTATGGGCATGCAAAAAAAGAATTTTTAAGCCTCTTACTGACCAAGTTTGAGAAAGAAAGGGAACGCTTTGATTTTTTCATGAACCACCCTGAGGAAATAGAATCCAGATTACATGCAGGAGAAGCCAAAGCACGGCAAGTAGCATTTCCACTTCTCAACAGAGTAAGAGAAAAATTAGGATTCCTGTAACCAGCCCTATTACCGAACTTCCCGAAAATACTCTCGGTCAAATATCCTAGAATAGATCCATTGGGGTACTTTGTCGTGGTAAGGCATCAAATCTTGCAACACTATTTTCTGAGTTTGGTGTGCTTGCATCACTTGAAGAGTACTAGAAAAGTAAGGTTGGGTTCGAATGGAAAAATCCGGAACTGGAAGTCCTTTTTCAGGGTCCTTAGGATAATTTTCTTTAAATCCAGCGGAAAGTTTTAAGGCTACTGCTATTTGTTTTTTGCTCAATGTAACCTGAAAAAGTTGCTTGGGTACAAATCCCTGTGCCCCTCGATACTTTAGAAACACCTGCTCTACAGCCTCACCAGTAAGGCGATGGTCAGAATGTCCATACAAGCCTACCTTGGAATCATAAGATAGTAGCACATCGGGGCTTTGGTCTTGAATTAGCACAAGAACCACCTTCATCAGGCTATCCAAAGCCAGTTTATCCATACCTCCATCGGCATAATCTAACTGAATCAAACTATCTACACCAAGGATAGCTGCACTTCGCTGCATTTCAAGGGTGCGCAAATGGGCAAGTTCATTCTCCGAAGGAATATTGGCCGCATTTCCTTTTTCCCCTCTCGTCAAGCATACCAAGGTGACCTGATGCCCTGCTGCCTTGAGTCCCAAGACTGTACCAGCCACTGTGACCTCATCATCTGGATGGGGAAAAATTGCTAGCACCCTTTGTATAGGTCTCAAAGGAATCAATTCATCGAATTGAGGCACCTCATCATCGTGCAACATACTGTTACCCCAATTAATCAAAATAAGAGGAGAAAAAAGGAAGCAGACTAGAAAAAGTAGAACCACTCCAATTCCTATCTTTTTCATTCCGAGCGATTCAACGTGACAAGGTAGCTCACTAGGTCACGAAGTTCTCTCTTGCTCAATAATGTTCCCATCGGAGGCATACTAGATGGCGCAATGGATGAGTTGGTAACTTCAGATTTAGCAATTTCTCTGAGTGTTGTTCCAACTTGAATACGGAAATTGGTTGAACTGTCCTCTAAAAGTAGACCAGTAACCTTCTCCCCACTCCCAAGAGTAAGATTGATGGTGCCATATCCAGGAGCAAGACGTTGGCTTGGTTCTACTAAAGCAATCAACAAATCCTCTCTAGACAGCGTTTTTCCAATTGCATCTAATGCGGGACCAGCATTCCCCCCCATATCGCTGTAAGCATGACAGCGAATACACTGGGCAGTTTGATTTTGAAAAAAGATCGACCTACCCTTTCTTACGTCTCCCTCAGCCAGTGCACCAGCATAGGCTTTCCATGGTTCTGCTCCTGACTTTTCAGTCAATAATTTGTCGTAAGTACTTTTAAGTATTGAATCTCCCGTAGCAATTATCGCTTCTTCCAACTCTACCCAAGTACCCGCTGGTAATTTGCCCGAGGAAAAGTCTGCCAGTATGGAATTCCAAACAGGAGACTCCTTGCTTCCTGGAAGGGAACCCAAAGTCAAAAGCGCCTTTTGCTTTTCAGCAAGCGTTCGCTTAGTCAATATCTCCATGAGCAAGGGCACTTTCTGATCATTAGGTAAGGAAGTTTGGGAGATCAGACCCAGGCCAGCAACGCGTACTTGTTCAGATACATCACGCATGGCAAAGGAAATGGCTTCACTGAGGTTGGATGCATCCATCGCAACCAAAGCCTGCAAGGCTTCTACTTTCACTTCTTGTGAGGAATCTGTCTTCAATTTAGTGAATACCTGTGGAGCCAAATCCTGTATACCTAATTTTCCAATGGCTTTGAGAGCTTCACTTCGGATTTCCTTATCTGCATGATTTGCCTCTTTAACCAAGGCACTTGCTACTTGCTGTTGGGCAGGTCCAAGATCACGGGTGACCTCCCCACGGTATCGACCATCTACCCGGTCCAATACAGAGGGATTTTCCCAAGTGCCTACGGCAGCAATAGCTTCTTTCCTAATTTCTAGGGAATTTGTAGAGTTATCAAGAAAAGTAAGTAAAGCGGTTAAATTTTCTGCTTTTCCCAAACGATGATTGGCACTGATCAAACGACGTAGTAAAGGTTCATTCGTGAATGAAGTAGTGGGCAACAAAGTTGCCAACTTGGGTAATGCTGCTGGAACGGAGAAATCATCGTGAATAGCCAAGGCCGCTTCAGTCACAATTTCCTCATCTTGATCTTCCAAAAATTTAGCCAATTCAGGGGATTCTAAGCGTCTCAATGCGAGGATTGCTCCCATTCGAACAGCTTTTGAGGGATGTGAAGCCAAGGCTGAAAGCGGCTCCTCTTGACCAATTTGAGACAAGGCATAGGAAGCGGAATGCCGCAAATAAGCATCTTCGTCATTATTGGATTCCAAAAGTTGAATCAAGGGTTGGATTGCTGTCACTTCTTTCGCTCTTCCTAGTGCCTCGGCACTAAAGAAACGAACCCGAGCATTTTCGTGAGATAAATTACCAATCAATTCTTTACTTGCTCCCTTAAAACGGATATCGCCAAGCCACTTGGCAGCTTGAGCACGAATTTCCGGATCCTTATCCTGAAGCAAAACTACCAGTGGCAAGGCATAGTCTTTGTTTACTAGACGTGCAAGCTGGCTCAATCCTAAAATCCCATGAATGCGTGCAATTTGATTGGTCTGATCTTGAATTACTTCTTTAAATTGGGCTGCTCCTTTTTCCCCACGTTTAACCAATTCAAATTGTGCCTTCCGACGGATTCGTAAGTCCTCAAAATATAATTTTGACTTCAAGTCAGCCTCTGATAATTTTTTGTAATCTGACTTGATTTCAGCTGCCGTTTGTTTTTGAAGCTCCCAACCTTCGGCTGTTTGATCTGTTAATTTCCAGATTCGTCCATAATTTTTATCATCCCAACCATTCACCCAATCAGCCATATACAAACTCCCATCTGGTGCAAAATCGATTCCAGTCGGAAGAAAATTTTTCACTATTTTCTCTGTTTTACTCAATTCAAAGGAGGCACCTTTGGGGGTAAGCTGGAAGGCATGAATCCCTGAACCTGCCGCATTGCCTACAAATTCCACTACCAAAAAATGATCTACCCAACGTTCTCCAAGCCCAGCTCCTGGATTATATACCATCCCTGTAGGGCCGCTCACGTAATTCAATAACGGTGGAGTGATGTAGTTTGCTTGTCCTTTCCAGCGTGGAAGAAATAATTTTTCATCCATCCATACTTTATAGGTGTTGTTATTTGGATCACGATATTTTCCAAATTGCCAATTGATTCTCCAACCGGTATCTGAACCACGGGTTAAATAAACCAATCGCTCCTTTTCTCCGGCATGATCCCCATCGTTGTCTACAGAAATTAGGTTGGTGTATTTGTCAAAAACAAACTCATGGGTATTCCGAACCCCCATTGCAAATATCTCAAAATCGGTACCATCTGGATTTGATCTAGCAATTACACCCCGATTCGGATACTTGTATTCAGTGCCATCGTCTCCTTTGCCATTGAATCCAATATCCCCTATACCCCAATAAATACGACCATCTGGGCCCATTTCAACCCCGGACATCCCATGACCTCCAAAACCAACGTGGATGCCATACCCATAGGACATGGATTTTTTTTCATCCATTATCCCATCGCCATTGGTATCCAGCAACCGCCACATATCTGGACCAGCACCAACAAAGAGCGCATCTTCTGTCTTTAATACTCCTCCAGCCACATCGGTTACCTCTTCGTGAAAATCATAGACTTGAAGTTGTTTCCAATCTGCTAAGCCATCTCCATCGGTATCCTTCAATTGGTAAACTTCGTTTCGTTCGACAAGCATATCTCGCCAATCGTTGGAGCCATCACCATTTAAGTCCTTGAGCCACTGGTTTTTAGGAGAACGTTCTGGCGAAAGCTCAGTTCGAAGAAAATTTCGTTTGTCTTCTATATTTTGCAAAGCAATGGATCGGATTTCCCAATCTTGATGCCCCCGAATATCAAATTCAGCATTATTGCGGCGAGGAGATCTGGTATAATAAATAGATCCATCTTCTGCTACTTGTAGGGCAATAGGATCTCTCACTAAAGAATCTACTCCCCATACTTCCATTTTTAAGCCCTCCACCAAAACTGGGGTAACTGAATTTCTTGCCACCTCAGCTTGAATGGCTAATTCCTCCTTGGTAAGTGTGGTAATCCTTAAATCTATGGGTTCGGTCTCTTTGCAACTAGTTAAGAGTAAAAGTAGAAAAAAAGAAAAATGGGGAAAGAATCGAGAAAGAATGATTTTGGACATGGGTTTCGCCTGTTAATTAATAGCATGAAAATATTAAAAAAATGCCAATTGAAAGAGAAATGCGTAAAAATAAAGCAAGTAATAAATTTCAAAAAAATGAAAAATCCCTGCTTTAGGCAGGGATTTTAAACCATTCAATACATTTAGACAGAGATTGATTTTCAAATCAACTCAAAAAGCTTGTAGTCCGTACGGGAATCGAACCCGTGTTTTATCCGTGAAAGGGATACGTCCTAACCCCTAGACGAACGGACCTTATGAAAAAACCAAATAGATTTGTTGGAAGTAAACAAATCTTGTAGTCCGTACGGGAATCGAACCCGTGTTTTATCCGTGAAAGGGATACGTCCTAACCCCTAGACGAACGGACCATTTGACCCACAAAAAGGTGGCTTTTTCAAAGGTTGTGCAAATATAGCCGCTTGAACTAATAATCCCAAAATGGGTTGAAAATTTCTTTACAAACCAAGATAATACCTTGAACCAAAGCAGTAAAAATTTGCTTTACCTGTTGAACAAGATTTTCTGTAAATTCACTGCAAATAAAAAATATGACCCCAACAGCTCCTGCCTTACGTGTAGCAATCAATGGTTTTGGAAGAATTGGTCGATATACAGCCAAGCTACTGCTCCAAAGATCTGATTTCAAATTGGTGGCTATCAATGACTTGGCGGAACCGAAATCTATTGCGCACCTACTCAAATACGATTCAGTTCACGGAAAATTAGGGGCCACCATTAGTCTTTCGGAAGATTTTCTTCAAGTAGATAATCAAAAAGTTGCACTTTTTTCCGAATCAAATCCTGAAAATCTTCCATGGAAAGACCTACACATAGATTTGGTTTTTGAATGCACAGGACGATTTACACTCAAAAAGGATGCTCAAAAACACCTGCAAGCAGGTGCAAAAAAAGTAATTATTTCTGCCCCTTCTCAGGAGGAATCCATTCCTATGGTGGTCTTAGGGGTCAATGACCACATTCTCTCCAGTCAAGAAATGATTGTCTCCAATGCCTCTTGCACCACCAATTGCCTAGCTCCACTAGTAAAAGTACTGGATGAGAATTTTGGGATAATTCAAGGATTTGCCTCTACCGTGCACTCCTATACCAACGATCAAAACCTTCATGATGCTCCACACAAGGACCTGCGAAGAGCAAGAGCGGCAGCTTATTCCATCATCCCTACTACTACCAATGCGGGCAATGCATTAGACCGAGTGGTTCCTTCACTTGCTGGTAAAATTGAGGCTTCTGCCATGCGGGTACCCGTTCCAGATGGATCACTGACTGATTTGATAGTGACCGTCCGCAAGGAAGTGACCGCAAGTGAAGTAAACGAAGCCTTTAAGAAGGCAGCAAAAACTAATTTGAAAGGGTATTTGGAAATAGAAGCTGATCCAATCGTATCCATGGATATTTTGGGAAATACCCATTCTGCAATCCTAGATGAAGCCCTCACGTCTACCAAAGGCAATTTGGTCAAGGTAGTAGCTTGGTACGACAATGAATCTGGCTATGCAAATCGACTTGTCGAACTAGCAAAAAAAATAGCTGAAACCTGACCTCAGTTCACCCGCCTTACCTGGTAATTTTTTATAGGATTTTCGACAACAATTTTTACCAAATTCCCCTGCTGGTAGTAATAGCGATTTGTATTTCCTTCCACCGAAACGGTGTATTCTCCTGGTCCTGTTTTCCTGATTGGAGCAGTGACGCCATACACCTCTGAAATAAAAATTTCTTCGCCAGTAGGCTCCTGAAAGAATAACTTGCTACTGCACCAGGACAATGGCCCGCTTACCGCTTTTTTATTGGTGTATTTATAGGAATTGGCATTTACCTGATATGCGGTATCTTTCCAAGTTACTTTGGAAATGAAATTACCTCGATTGGTTTTGGAATGTGAATAGGTCCTACTAATCATTCCTTGCTTAAAATTAGAACGTGTTATAACTTGAAGGTCAACATCCCCAAAAAACCAAAATTTTACTTGGCTTTCTATCGAATATTGAATTGTATCCATTCCTGCCGCTTGAGAGGCTTTGAGATTCCCAATTTTTAATCCCAAAACCACAATCTCATAATTGCCTATCCCCTCTTGGGTTTGAGCAAATCCATTCGAGGCAAAATTTAGAGAGAATACGCCAACAAATAAAAGGCAGATAAACAGTTTCCAAGGTGATTTCATTCCAAAGCCATTCATGAAACAAACTAGCACTTTATAAAATATTTACCGAAAAGGTAACCAAAAAATCAATCCATTCTAAGCATCCCTTATCTATTCTTGGCTATAGGTTAGCCAGTCTTCAAGGGTATCAATGTCCCCCAATACAGGCAATTGTTTGACGATCATCCCTTGGTTTTCTGCTTTAGCTAGGGTTTGTGCAAGTACCAAACTCGTACTCCAGGTCAGTCCTTCAAATAAAAAATCCGCATTCTTTTTCAATCCAATTAAATAGTACCCTCCATCCTCTGCAGGACCCAATACAAGATCTGCATTATCCAAGCAAGCAAAAGCATCATGTATTCTAGTAAAATCTAAATAGGGACAATCCGTTCCTATAAGAATAACTTTTTCAACCCCTAGGTCAAAGGCATCCGAAAAGGCATTCTTCATTCGTACACCCAAATCTTCTCCCCTTTGCAAAAAAGATTTTGTAGGGGAATAATCTGGATGCTGCGGAATGAAATCTGAAAAAAAAACCCAAATTGGAAATGTAAGACCTACTAAGGAGCTGTATGTCGTGCGAACAAGCTGTCGATAGATTTCTAAGGCTTTGGCATCCCCTACTTTAACTGCAAGGCGTGTTTTTACATTACCCAAACTTTCATTTTTTTGAAAAACAAGAAGCACTCCTTTCTCCATACACGAAAACAAATACAAGACAGCAGCGTAATTCTCAACCAAGTAATTTTACCAACCTTTTGGAATTAAATTAATCCAAATAATCTAGGAAGGACTAGCGTAATTTCTGGAAATAAAACTAATAGTACCAAAGCTAAGATCATTGCTAAAAAGAAAGGCAGCAACGGCCTTAAAACCTGTGTCAAAGAAATTTTAGCAATGGACACCCCCACAAATAATAAGGAGCCCACAGGTGGTGTACACAATCCTATGCATAGATTAACTACCATGATGATTCCAAAATGCACCGGATCTACTCCTACTTTGGTGACCACAGGTAAAAAAATGGGGGTGAAAATCAATACGGCAGGAGTAATATCCATGAATGTTCCGATAAACAGTAAAATAAGGTTTATCACAAGTAAAATAACCCACTTATTATCACTCAAAGTGAGCATAAAATCACTGATCAATTGAGGAATATCTTCTGCAGACATTACCCAAGACATGCTCATTGAGGTGCCAATTAAAAGCAATACTACGGCTGTAGTTTCGGAAGAGCGAACCAAAATTCCAGGGAGTTCGGTAAGCTTTAATTCCCGATACAAAAATGAAAGTACCAAGGTGTACACTACTGCAATAGCCGATGCTTCTGTTGCCGTAAATACACCTGCGACTATGCCTCCAATAACCAAAAAAAGTAAAAATAAACTAGGCAATGCTCTCCAGAATGATTTAACTAAAAAAGAAAACCGAATTGTCTCCCCAGCAGGTAAATTATTTTTTTTGATAAAAAACGCTGCACAGAGCATCAACACCAATCCCAAGAGGAGCCCAGGCAGGTATCCGGCAACAAATAAGGCGGCGATGGAAACTCCCCCACTCGCTAAAGAATAAATAATTAGGACATTGGATGGAGGAATCACTAATCCTGTAGTAGAGGCAGTGACATTAACAGCAACTCCAAGTGTTTTAGGATACCCCTCTTCATCCATTCGCTTTCCTAAAATGCTTCCAAGGGCAGATGCTGCCGCAGCTGCAGATCCAGCTATTGCGCCAAAAAGCATCGAAGCGATCACATTCACATACAATAAGCCCCCTGGAAGTTTACCCGTTAGGCCTTTTGCAAAATCTATCAAACGATTTGCAATCCCTCCCTTATTCATAATTTCTCCCGCCAAGACAAAGAAGGGAATGGCCAATAAGGAGAAACTATCTAATCCAGTAGCCATCCGCTGCGCTATAGTCGTGGCAGCGGGCAAAGCAGCTACCGTAACTATCAGAGTGAAGAAGCTCGATAAACCAAGACTCCATGCCACAGGCATCCCAATTAGTAATAATACTAGGAAACTTAGAATCAAAATAAGTATGCTAATCCACTCCATGACTACTCTTTATTTTTTAGTAATTCTGAAATATGAAATCCATGGTAAAAAACAACCAATAGCCCAGAAACAGGAACTACCCCGTAAATCCAAGAAAGTGGGACTTGTAAGGTGGCAGATTTTTGTTGCAGCAATTGACTAATAAATACCAGGTTTCCTCCTCCCCAAATCAAGACCGCTATGCCGAAAAAAATGACCATCCCATGAATAAATAGCTGTAAGTTCCTCAGCTTTTTTCCTTGAAGCCTTGCAGTGAAAGCATCGATTGCTAAATGCCCATTTTTTCCAGAAACATAGGCTGCACCCAAAAGCCCAAGCCATATCATACTGTATCGAGCCAATTCATCTGTAAACGAACTGGGATCCCCCAGCACGTACCTTGAAAAGACTTGCCAAGTGACATTTAGGACCATTATCCCCATTAATAATGCGATGCTTACCCTTAAAAATTGGTCTAATCCCTTCTTTAATTTCATTCTTTCACCTGTTGAATTCGTTGAATCAATGGTTTCAATTGAGGCTGCTCTTTAAAAACCTGCTCATAAACTCCCGAAACCTTTTCAAAAAAAGGTTCCTTCGTTGGGTAACTTATCTCAACTCCCGCCTTCCTTACTTCTCGAAGTGCCTCTTCAACAGCCTCCTTCCAAAGTCCCTCTTGGTATACTGCAGATTCATTGGCCGCTTCCTGCAACCAATTTTGTTCCTCCAAATTTAAACTCTCCCAAACTTTTGTACTAACAAGCACCACGTCAGGTATGGCTGTATGCTCATCTATGGAATAAAACTTACAAACTTCGTAATGTCTAGAATTATAAAAACTAGGGGGATTATTTTCTGCAGCATCTACAATTCCTTGCTGCAACGCCGTATACAATTCCCCATAAGCCACTGGTGTAGGAGATCCACCCATGCCACGTACCATGTTGATAGCCATTTTGGATTCTTGAACCCGTATTTTCAACCCGGCTAAATCTTCTGGATTGGTAATTGGCTTGGACTTCGTGTAAAAACTTCGCTTTCCAGCATCATAAAAACACAATCCTCGTAACCAAAATTTCTCTGTACTAACTAGTAATTCTTTCCCAATCTCCCCTTTTAGCACCTGATTCATGTGAGCATCATCACGAAATAGGTAGGGCAAACCCAATACACTAATCTCGGGTGAAAAGGCTTCAAGTGAGGCTGCAGATACCTTGGTCATTCCCAAACTTCCTATCTGTAAGAGTTCTACTAATTCTCTTTCCGTGCCTAGCTGTTGGTTAGGATAAACTTTCACTTTAATCCGTCCTCCTGATTTTTCTTCCAATCGCCGACCTAAAAAAACCATTGCATTATGTACTGGGTGTGCTACCACTTGGGCATGCCCCATCTTGATTACTTTTATATTGGTATCCAATTGACACCCTCCGAGAGTTAAGATCACGGCAAGAAAAATAAAAATAATCCTTTTAGACATGTGCATTAAGTAAGGTTTCGTAAGGAAGCAATTTGTGCCATCACTCTTGCAATGGTCTCACTAATTTTTGAATAGTTGCCAGCGGCAATGTCTTCTTTTCGAAATAACTGGGAACCCATTCCTACACATAGGGCACCTGCATCAAACCAACTTTTTATACTAGGCAGCGTAGGTTCCACCCCTCCAGTTGGAATCAATTCTATTTTGGGCATCACCGCATGTACAGCAGCTATAAAAGAAGGAGTCAACAAGTTAGCAGGATACATCTTGACCAGCTCTGCCCCAAGTTCTTGTGCAAAAAATATTTCTGAGACGGTTCCACAACCGGGAATCCAAGGAACCCCTACTTCTGCACAATACTTTCCTAAGGCAGGATTCATCACGGGCGCAACGATAAATTCTGCACCCATACCCAAAAATAGTTCAGCCTCTTCCGGATGGTAGATGGTACCCACACCCAGATACATTCCAGGGAGTTGGCCTACCAGCTCCTTGACTTTTGGAAAAATAGCCTTAACCTCTTTTCCTCTATTAACCATCTCAATAACGCGAACACCACCCTCGTAGGCTGCTTTCACTAACTCCAAACAAACCTGTTCATCTGGATGGAAAAATATTGGCATCATACCTCCTGCATGCATGCGCTGAATAAATGGACTTGGATTCCGTATCATCTCTTTATTTTACCAGACCCTCCTCCATCCATTAATTCTTTAACTTCTTGAACAGAGCAGGTTAGTACATCTCCTGGGACACTGTGTTTTAATACTCCAGATGCCATAGCAAATTCAATGGCCTCTTTTGGTTTGAAGTGAAGCAAACCATAAATCAATCCAGCAGCAAAAGCATCACCAGTTCCTACCCGATCTACAATATGCGTCATTTCATAGCTCCTAGAGGAAAATGTCTTTTTAGAAGTATGTAAACTAGCTGAAATCCCATTTGCAGAAGAGCTATGAGAAATCCTATCTGTTTTCACCAAATATTCACAGGCAGGAAAGCGACTAAATACCTTGCGCTTGGCTTCTAAAAAACTCCCAAATTCCTCCTTAAGACATTGTTTGAAATCTCGAGTCCCTGCAATCATTACCTGCGTCAATTCCATCAACTGAGGCATCACTTCATGAGGTGCTTTACCATAATTCCATAAGTTACTTCGGTAGTTTAGGTCTCCAAAAACACGGATTTTTCGTGCATTGGCTTCTTGAAGCAAGTGTAAAGTCAATTGAGCAGCTTCTTCCGAAATTGCTGGTGAAATCCCTGACCAATGTACGCAGGACACTCCATCTAAAACCCGATCCCAATCCAAGCCTTCTCCCGTAAATTTGGAGAACGCTGAATCTGTTCGATCATAAATTATCTGGGAACTCCGCTGCATCGCGCCATTTTCCAAAAAATAGACCCCCATTCTGCCCTGTGAAAAGGAAATAAATTGTGTATCTATTCCATATTTACGGAGCTTTCCTGCAGCAGCCCATCCGATTTCATGGTCTGGGAAGGCAGTTAAATGGCTAACATTAGCACCCCAATAAGCAAGTGCCGCTCCTACATTAGCCTCAGAACCACCAAATTCGACTTCCAGTTGGCCTGCTTGAAAAAACCGCTGATTGCCCGGAGGACTAAGGCGAAGCATCACTTCACCAATTGTAATTATTTTCTTCATAGAAGAAGGTATTTTTTCTATTTTGCCGAAAATAGGAAATAATTATGAGTTTTAGTAACGCTTTACTGCTAGATTCTTCGGACAATGTGGCTGTAGCCTTAATTGACCTCCAACCTAGCGAGGAGGTTCAAATTGGCAACGAAAAAATTCAACTCATCGATTTTATTCCTGCGAAACATAAATTTTCGCTTCAAGACCTCGAAGTAGGAAATGATATTTTTATGTATGGTACGATTGTAGCTGAAGTGACGCAGAAAATCAAAAAAGGAGGAGCGCTTACTTTAACTAATATTCAACATAAAACTAGTACCTATCAGCTTCCTGCTGCAAACAGTGTGAAAAAAAATATCAATACTGATGCTTGGCAAGGAAAGACATTTTTGGGATACCATCGATCAGATGGACAAGTAGGAACTGCCAATTATTGGCTAGTTCTCCCTTTGGTCTTTTGTGAAAATACCAATATCAAACTTTTGCAAGAAGCTTTTGAAAATGCCTTGGGATTTGGTATTCCAAATCCATATGAACAACAAATCAAGCAATTACTTTCTGGATCAGCTGAGGCCACACCTCTAGAAAATCCTTCCCCATCCTATTTACGCCAAAAATTATTCACGAATGTTGATGGCATCCGCTTTTTAACGCACTCACTTGGTTGTGGAGGCACTAGAGACGATGCCACAAGTCTGTGTGGATTGCTTGCAGGGTACATTCATCATCCCAACGTAGCCGGTGCTACCGTGCTCAGCCTTGGTTGTCAAAACGCCCAAGTAGCTCTATTGCAGGAAAGACTAACTTCCCTTCAGTGTACAAAACCTGTTTTTATTTGTGAGCAGCAGCAAGAAGGAACCACACATTCATTGCTATCTAAGGCGGTGGTGAAAACAATGGAAGGGCTCAAACTTGCAAATAAAAACTCTCGAAAACCTGCTCCTTTAAGCAAGTTAGTCATCGGCTTAGAATGCGGTGGCTCCGATGGTTTTTCTGGAATATCAGCTAATCCTACACTTGGGTACGTTTCTGATCAGCTAGTAGCGCTAGGTGGTACAGCTATTTTGGCTGAGTTTCCCGAACTATGTGGCGCGGAACAAGACCTTTTAAATCGTTGCCAAACCAAGGAAATTGCCGGACGATTTATACAACTTATGGAAACCTACCATGCGAGTGCCCGCCGAGTAGGTAGTGGTTTTGATAAAAATCCTAGTCCTGGAAATATTAAAGATGGCTTACTCACTGATGGAATAAAATCTTGTGGAGCCGCAAAAAAGGGAGGGACATCTCCTATTTCAGATGTATTGGATTACCCTGAATACATCAAAAATTCAGGCCTTAACCTCCTTTGTACCCCAGGGAACGATGTAGAAAGTACAACCGCATTGGCAGGAAGTGGGGCTAACCTTATCTTGTTTACGACAGGTTTAGGAACTCCAACGGGAAATCCCATCAGTCCTGTAATCAAGGTTTCCTCCAATACTACCTTGTCTCAAAGAATGCCAGATATTATTGATTTTAATGCAGGAACCA
>JAURGC010000123.1 GCA_030833985.1 Algoriphagus sp.
GATTGGATCGAATGATCTCTCGCTCCAAAGAATAATTCAGGTTGATTAATTGAGATTTATCGAAATGGATATAGCTACTCATCGGAGAACATTGAATGAAACTAAAAATAAGGGATTAGATGGTTAAGAAAAATTAAAGCGAAAAAAATAAATAGTTGACATCTACTTTTTCTATTGTTACGAAAAAATATTGATTGAAATTGATTTCGGTGAGTTGTGGTCTATGGACAATCGATTCTAGATAGTTTCTGAAGTAATTCAAGCATTTATAAAGCCACTGCCAAAATTTCGGGTAACCCTAAAATAATTTATAAAAAAATAGGTGTTGGCCACCTTTACACAAAATTGGGAAAAATCGAATGGGTTGGTTTTTAATCCAATCCAAGCAAGAACTGTTTAAAAGAATTAAAACTAGCAGTTAGGGGGATGGTCTTTTTTTCTCCTTTTTGAAAAATAGCCAACCGCTCTGGCAATTTTATTTTTTTGCGAATTGCTTTTTCCACAACATCTTGAAACTTACCAGGATGTGCAGTCTCCAAAAATATCCCCTGACAATCATTTTCAATTTCTAGGAATTGTTTTAATCCAAGGTACCCAATAGCTCCATGTGGATCCAAAGTGTAGCCTCGGCGATATACAGATTGCATGGCCTCAACGGTCTGTGCATCTGAAAAAAAATAACCCTTGACCTGGTTTCGAAATTTCTCCTCATCTCCTTCAAATAAATTTAAAAGCCGAGAAAAATTACTTGGATTTCCTACATCCATCGCATTGGAAAGTGTAGGAATAGAGGGTTTGGCTTCAAAATAGGATCCCATTAAAAACGTTGGGACTACCTTATTTTCATTGGTAGCAGCAATAAATTGCGTAATGGGCAGGCCCATCCGTTGTGCTAAAACTCCTGCTGCAAGGTTGCCCAAATTCCCACTTGGTACTGAAAAAACAATTTTTCCAGTTTTCTTTGGTAGTCGGGAGTAGGCATAGAAATAATAGAGGCACTGAGGAACCCACCGTGCAACATTGATTGAATTTGCAGAAGTCAAAATGAGTTTTTCGTTGAGCTCTGGATCTATAAACGCCTGCTTAACCAAAGATTGGCAATCGTCGAAAACTCCTTCAACTTCCAGGCAAATTATATTTTTCCCTAGGGAAGTAAATTGTTTTTCTTGAAGTAGGCTCACTTTACCTTTTGGGTAAAGTATAATTACCTCCACCCCTGCTACATTCAGAAATCCATTAGCTACTGCACCCCCTGTATCTCCTGAAGTAGCTACCAAAATGCGGGTTTTCTTAGCACTCGTTTCCACAAGCATCCCCAATAACTTGGCACAAAATCGAGCGCCAAAATCTTTGAATGCTAATGTTGGGCCATGAAACAACTCAAGACTAAAAACGTTTTGCTCAACGGGTACTAGTGGGGCATCAAAAGTCAAAGTATGGTCTACTAATTCTTGAATTTGCGCATTTGTTAAATCGCTAGCAAATAAAGCCCCAATTACGCGATAGCCAATTTCTCGAAAACTTAAATTCGATAGCTCTTCCATCCAAGCTTCCGAAAAAGTGGGAATGGTTAAAGGCATAAATAGTCCGTTGTCTGGTGCTAGACCCTTTAGTACTGCCTCTTGAAGAGACACCTTTAATTCGCGATTCGTAGTGCTATAGTACTGCATAAAATAAGCTAATCAAGGACATAGGCCCCCTTTGTATTGATCGATGAATGGTAACCATCCACACCTAGTCCAAATGAATCGTAAACCAAACGAGCGGCTTCAAGTATTTGCTGAACCTGGTCTCTCCCTTTAATAAGTACAAAAAGTGTTGGTCCGGAGCCGGAAATCCCCATTCCCAGTGCTCCTGCAGCTAAAACAGCTTCTTTGACTTGATAAAAAGCTGGAATTAAGGTTGCTCGATAAGGTTCTGCAATGACGTCTTTCAAGGACCTGCCGATTAATACAAAATCTTCTTGGAAAAGCCCTGCAATCAAACCCCCTACGTTGCCAGACTGAATTGTAGCCTGAGTCACAGCAATTCGATCCCGTATTACTGCTCTTGAATCTGCTGTATTTAATTCAAAATGAGGGTGAAGCAGAATACATTCTAAATTGTTTGGTACGGGTAATTTGATGATGTCTAACGGCTGATAGTCGCGAATAAGGACAATTCCCCCTAGCAAACAAGGAGCCACATTGTCAGCATGTCCTGTCCCACAAGCAATTTTTTCTGCAGCCATTGCAAAGGGGAGCAATTGTTTTGTTTCAAATGGATCACCTAGAAGCCTGTTTGTAGCCACCAATGCTGCCACGGCACTTGCGGCACTTGAGCCCAGTCCTGAACCCAAAGGGAGTCCCTTTTCCAAGTAAATTTCAAGCCCAATTGTCCTATCTAATTCAGTTAATAGGGCTCGAACTGCTACAGCACAGGTGTTTTTGGTTGGATCCAGGGGAAGTTTTCCATGGTCTCCTGTGATCGAAACTACCTGAATACCAGGTTCTTTTTTTTCTTTAACTTTTACAATATCTCCTAATGTTTCGATAGCAAAACCGAGAATATCAAACCCGCAGGATACATTTGCTACTGTAGCTGGAGCAAAGGCACGTACTTCCCCTTTCATTCTCGGGTGTAGTTACCAATTCGAATCACGTCTGCAAATACACCAGCTGCAGTCACATCAGCCCCAGCTCCTGGTCCGCGGATGATCATGGGACGATCATTGTAGCGGTCAGTAGTTAACAAAATCATGTTGTCACTCCCCTTCAAGGTAGAGAAAGGATGAGAATCAGGTAGCGATTTTAGACCCACGGTTGCCTTACCCCCTTCTAAAGTCGCCATAAATCGCAATTTTTCTCCTTTGGCATTGGATTCAGCAAGTAGGGAAGAAAAATGGGGGTCATGTTTTTTTAATTTTTCGAAAAAATCAAGGACCGATTTGGTGTCTATACAGTCAGATGGCACCATGCTTTGAATCGTAATATCTTCAAATTCAAGTTCTTGCTCTGCCTCCCTACCTAGAATAAGTATTTTCCTTGCGACATCCATTCCGCTCAGGTCATCTCGAGGGTCGGGTTCTGTATACCCTTTCTCTTTAGCCAACCGGACGACTTCCGAAAAAGGGTCTCCATTTTCAAGGGCAGAGAATATAAAGTTCATTGAACCGCTAAGGACTGCCTCGATTCGAATTACTTTATCTCCTGAGAGCATCAAATCTTGTAAGGTGTTAATCACCGGAAGTCCAGCTGCAACGTTGGTTTCATAGAGGAATTTCACTCCTCGACGCTTGGCGATTCGTTTGAGCATTCGGTAATTTTCCAGGGAGGAAGAATTGGCTTTTTTATTGGGCGTAACAATCCCTACTTTGGCCTCCAAAATTCGTGCATATCGATCAGCTACTTCTTGACTTGCAGTACAATCCACAAAAACTGAATTTGAAAAATTCATCTCCTCCATCTGGGTGATGAAGGTGTCCAAATCCATTGGCTGGTTTTTTTCAGTCAACACGTACTCTTGTTTTAAGTCAAATCCATCTTCATGGAAGGCCATAAACCGGCTATTTGCTAATCCATGAATTTGAATATCCAGCTCGTTGTCATGAACTAGTTTATGTTGTTGATGTGCAATCATTTTCATTAAGGCAGTACCAATTAGCCCAGTCCCAACCAAAAACACGTGAAGAACCTTGTTTTCAGAAAGAAAAAAAGCTTCGTGTAAAGCATTCAAAGCTTTTTGTAGGTCTATCTGTGGGATGACAGCAGATATGTTTAATTCTGAACTTCCTTGTGCAATTGCCACCACATTGATGTTGTTTTGGCCCAATGCACGAAATAATCGGCCAGAGGCACCTGGATTTTGCCTCATGTTTTCGCCTACTACAGCTAGTGTAGCCAAACCATGGAGCAGCGATACACCTTCCATCTCTCCAGATTTTATTTCGTAGATAAACTCTTTTTCTAAGGCTTCTTTGGCCAAAGGTGTTTCTTCCGTTTTAATAGCCAAACAAATACTGTGTTCGGAGGATGCTTGTGAAATAAGGATGATTTTTATTTTGGATTCAGCAAGTGCCTTGAACACTCGACTCAATGCAGCCCCTTCTTCCAGTAAGCCTGTGCCTTGAACGGTCACCAAGGAGATTTCTGATAGGGAACTTATTCCTTTAATCAGGCCACCTTGACTCAGGTCTCCATTGATAAGCGTGCCTTTACTCTCTGGTTCAAAGGTGTTTTTGATGTAGATTGGAATATTCTTTTTCATTACCGGCTGTATGGTTGCCGGGAAGATCACTTTAGCTCCAAAGTGTGATAGTTCCATCGCCTCATTGTAGGTAAGGTGCGGAATAGTGATTGCAGAGTAGACCAAATTTGGATCAGAAGTCAAAACCCCGGAGACATCTGTCCAAATTTCTAATGCTGTCGCATCCAATACGCTGGCAAAAATGGAAGCAGTATAATCCGAACCAGACCTACCTAAGGTCGTCGTCTCGCCATTTTCAGTGGATGCAATAAATCCAGTAATAATTTTTGTGCCTTTATGCTGCGCAAAAAAGTTTTTGATGAGCACAGTTGTTTTTTGATGATCCACGCGTGCTTGTCCAAATCGGTTGTTGGTGCGAATGAGATCTCGTGCATCTACAAATGTTGTGGCTAGGCCTTTTCCAGAAAGGGCTTCAGCCAAGATGAAAGTAGACAAGCGCTCCCCAAAGCTAGCTACATAATCGAGGGTTTTGGCTGAATTTTCCTTGATTAAAAAAATTCCATGAAAAAGATCCTCCAGTTCTTTGAATCTAACCTCCACGAAGGTCATTACCCGAGCTTGATGCTGTACAGCGATGAGTTGCTGTACCAGCTTCAAGTGTCTGTCTGCTAGTGCATTCAATTCATTCCGATAGGCTAAGTTGCTAGCACCTGCTAGTTTAGCAGTAGAAAGCAGACTTTCTGTCACCCCACCAAATGCAGAAAAGACTACAGCTAATTCGTTATGAATTAATTGCTCTTGAATGATAGTGAATACTTGGTATATATTTTCTGGGGTTGCGATGGACGAGCCGCCAAACTTGAGGATTTTCATGGAATAAATTCGATTGCTGAAAACTTTTAATCAGGCCTAGGAGTGGCCAAAAGGGGCGAGTACTTACTTTTAGGGACGGGTTACCCCGTAATGGTGGGAACTGTGGAGGCAACAGGCATTCGAAAAAGACTAGTCCCCATACCTTGGGCTGGGTAAGTGAAAATAAAAATAGAAAAATAGGTTGCTGGTACCATGGCCTACTAGTTGACTTGACAATCTTAAGTTGAAAAAACGGTTTAGCCAAGCTATTGAAAAAATAAGTTGATTTTTTTTACACTTTTTTCATAAAAAGAATCAAAAATTTATTTTTATCGCAAAAAAGAAAGGTTCATACAAGTGTAGGGCAATCCATAAATTAAGAGTGAATGGCCTCTTTCTGTAGTTCCTCGCAAGTTCGAATGGCTTCTTCAAACTTACTTAGGTAATTTTTTATTTGCCGGATATTTACCGGCTTCACTACCGGGAATTTCGGAGAAGGTTGAAATAAAATAAACATGGCAGTTGGTTTAATAGTCAACTATCGGGCAAATGGCATGCCAAATGAAATTCTAGGCTATAAAAAAACCCCTCAGAGAGGGGTTTTGGGTGAAAGACCGGGCTCGAACCGGCGACCTCTGGATCCACAAACCAGCGCTCTAACCAACTGAGCTACAATCACCGTTTTGGTTTCCAATTCTTAGTTTTCTTTGAATTGGTTTGCAAAAGTAAGGACTGTCTTCCTTTAGAGCAAGACCGATCGCATTTATTTCCATGAAAAAATGAGGCTTTTTTAAGTAAAAGGTTGGAGCACAATTTAAATTAGTCCAACTCTCTTTTCAAGTCTAAATCCACTACTGTCCCTTCAAAACTCTTAGTAACCCCATTTTTCAACGAATTCCAGGTTGATTTGTCTATATTTGTACGTCTGAAACCAGCACATTTTTAAATTTTACACTTTTCTCTCACTACCCAATGAGCAATGAACCGCTAGGATTTGATGCCTTCAAGTTAAATAAACAATTGCTCGATGCTGTAGTTGAATCTGGCTTCGCGAACCCTACCCCAATTCAAGAAAAAACCATTCCCCTAGCACTTGCTGGACACGATGTATTGGGGATTGCACAGACAGGTACAGGCAAAACAGCAGCCTATTTATTGCCTTTATTGATGAAAATCAAGTATGCCCAAGGCATGCACCCTAGAGGTTTGGTACTAGCTCCTACACGGGAGCTGGTCATGCAAATTGAGGAAGTGGCCCAGCACTTAGCCAAATATACCGGTCTTCGAATCGTAAGTCTTTATGGAGGCTTAGGACCCAAAACACAAATTGAACAAGTCGAAGCGGGTGTTGACTTGGTGATTTCTACGCCAGGTAGATTTATGGATTTGTACCGAAAGGGGACTCTTTATACCAAAGATTTAAAAACCATGGTACTGGATGAGGCGGATAAGATGATGGATATGGGGTTTATGCCGCAAATCCGAGCTATTTTGGAAGTAATTCCGTCCAAAAGACAGAATTTGCTCTTTTCAGCTACTTTTTCAGGGCGAATTGATCATTTGGCAGCAGAGTTTTTAGAGTTTCCTGAACGCGTGGAAGTAGCTCCCTCAGCAACTACAGCAGAGACTATTGCCCAAGTGAAATACCAAGTGCCCAATATCAAGACCAAAATAAATCTGTTGGCTCATTTGCTCGAAAACGAGGAGATCAATCGAGCCATGATTTTTACTCGAAGTAGAAAAAATGCAGAATCTGTCTATTCATTTTTGGAGAGGAGGCATTTTGGGGAAATTCGTGTCATACATGCCAACAAAGGTCAGAATACACGAATCAATTCCATGGAAGATTTCAAAGCAGGGGAAGTACGAATCCTAGTGGCTACAGACGTAGCCTCTCGAGGGCTTGATGTTACTTTGGTCTCACACGTGATTAACTTTGATGTCCCCCTCATTTATGAAGATTATGTACACCGCATAGGGCGGACGGGTAGAGCAGAGAATGAAGGCAAGGCCATCACTTTTATTAATCCTGCGGAAGGATA
>JAURGC010000219.1 GCA_030833985.1 Algoriphagus sp.
AGCTACCCAATTTTAACACTGTCTATGCGGACCGCTACGACACCATCTACTACGTTAGCAATGCCCTTTTACCTAAGCGCGTGCCCGGAGTAGATCATTCCGGAACGGTACTAGGAAATCGGGAGCCATTGGTATGGAAGGATTACCATTCCTTTGAAGAACTCCCACAGCAACTGAATCCAGCCATTGGCTACCTCTACAATACCAACCATTCCCCCTACAAAGCGGGAGCCCTAGAAGACACCCTTTCGGCAGCATCCTTCCCAAAGGAGATGGGCTTTGACCTTCGGGACAACAACCGATCCACCCGCTTTCGAGAACTGATGCCTGCTGAAGGAAAAATCAATTGGGTACAGTTCAATCAAATCAAATTTGACCAAACCCTCCCCAAGGACCTGGCCTTCCGAACCAATTTGCAGGCCTTGTTTAACTTGGACCCCCAAAAATACCCAGCTCTTGTAGCCCAGATTACGACACTTGCTTCTTGGAATAAGGAAGCCGATGCCAAGAGTGAGGGAGCAGCACTTTTTGCTTTTGTGTATTATTACTGGTGGGACGAGTTTATTAAGACGGGAAGATCCATCGACACTGTGATTACGGAAAAAGAAGCAGTTCAAAGTTTGCAGGCGGCTAAAACTCACTTTCAAACCCATTTTGGAAAAGAACTGGTGCAACTAGGGGAATATCAGAAACTCGTACGGGGAGACAAAGTTCTTCCATTATGGGGCATTGACGATGTACTGACTACGATTCGCTCTACAGCTTGGGAGAAAGGAATGCGTAAGGCCGCACAAGGAGAATCCTACATTCTAATGGCACGATTTGGCGCGGGATTACCAGTTTTGGAAAGCATCAACGTGTATGGGTCGAGCAACCGTCCCGATTCCCCACACTATGCCGATCAAATGGAACGATTTGTGGCTCGTAAGCTCAAGCCCATGACCCTAGACAAGGAAATAGTTCTTAAAAATGCAAAACGGGTTTACCAACCTGGCCAATAAGCGGATATTACGGTTGTCTATACAACCATTCTTCCCAAATAGATTTGGAAAAGATTGGGCTTTTTGTAAATTCAAAATCAATAATTAAAGTTTAAAGGATCCCTATTATGAACGAATTGAATCGGAGAGAATTCCTCAAAGGCTCTAGCTCCCTATTGACACTAGCAAGCTTTGGCTTGTTGGGAATGGATTTTAGTACCAAGGCAGGACCTTTGAAAGTAGCCTTGATTGGAGCTGGTTGGTATGGAAAGTCCGATTTGCTTCGTTTGATTCAAGTAGCGGATGTAGAGGTGGTAGCACTTTGTGATGTAGATAAAAAAATGTTGACTGCAGCAGGTGAACTTGTGGCCCAGCGACAGAAATCAAAAAAAGTTCCGGAACTTTTCGAGGATTATCGAGAACTACTAAAAGCCCATGCTTGTGATTTGGTGGTGATTGGTTCACCAGACCATTGGCATGCCTTACAAGCAATCGAAGCAATGAAGTCTGGTGCCCATGTGTACCTACAAAAGCCAATTTCCGTGGATGTTATCGAAGGAGAAGCCATCGTGGAAGCAGCTCGAAAGTACAAGCGCGTTTGCCAGATTGGTACCCAACGAAGAAGTACCCCTCATTTGATTGCAGCAAAAAAGCAAATTATTGATGGCGGACTACTGGGTAAAATCAGTCATGCTGAGGTATGCTGTTACTACCACATGCGCGCCAATGGCAACCCAGCTGTGGAGCCTGTTCCAGACTTTTTTAATTACGAAATGTGGACTGGGCCTGCCCCATTGCGCCCTTATGATGGACTTCCGCATACGCGCTGGTGGAGAACTTTTATGGAATATGGAAACGGAATCCCAGGTGACATGTGTGTTCACATGCTGGACACAGTACGCTGGATGCTTAAGCTCGGCTGGCCTACTCAAGTCACTGCTACAGGTGGGATTTATGTACAGAAAGAAGGCAAGTCAAACATTGCTGACACCCAAACTGCGATCTTTGAATTTCCTGAATTGCAGGTGGTTTGGCAGCACCGTACTTGGGGAAATACACCAGATCCGGAATATCCTTGGGCATTTAAGATTTATGGAGAAAAAGGAATGCTTGCAGGAAGCACCATGAAGGCTGACTTTTACCCCACGGATTCCAAAGCCGAGAAAATTCACTTTGACTGCCTGTTTGAACGGGAGCAATATCCAGAAGACCTTACAGAAGATCGAATTGAACTCAATGCAGCACCTGCCACTCGCCTACAAATGAAAGACTGGCTGGAAGCCATTGACAAAGACAGTTTACCTGTCGCCGATGTGGAAGAAGGGCATATTTCCACAGCCTCTTGCATTTTGGCAAATATCTCCATGGAACTTGGAGGCCGACCATTGAAATATGATCCGGAAACAAGAATAGTAGTAAACGACTTAGAGGCAACTTCCAGACTCAGACGGCCGTACCGAGGACCTTGGAT
>JAURGC010000066.1 GCA_030833985.1 Algoriphagus sp.
AGGGAGATCTAGAGAAATAATTTTTCCTCCAAAGGAATTAATAAGTTGGATACGTGGTATTGCGGCTTCACGAAGAGGCCCTACACAGCCCAGACCTAGGTAGGCATCAATCAAAATCCCCTCCTCTTTTGGCAAAGAAAGTGTATCACATGAAAACAGTTGAAGTTGATCGGGCAAGAGGGCCAGATTTTGTTGACAAGCCGGGGATAACTTTGCTTCTGGTGAAAAGAAAGTAGCTACAGAAACCCTACAACCCAGAGAAAAAAGGATACGTGCAATAGCAAGACCATCTCCACCATTGTTCCCCGCGCCCACACAAACTAGAATTTTGACATCAGGTGAATACCCTTGACTTTGAAACCAATCTACAAAACGTTGAGCAACTAGCTCCATGAACGCATGGTTGGAAAAGCCTTTCTTAGTTAAATGGATTTGCTCCAAAACCGCAATTTCTGAAGCTGAAATAATTTTTTGCATCGACTAGGCAAAATCTAGTTCAGTTTCCTTTTTTGGAAGCGTCAATTTTACTAAAAAGTAAAGCCCTAACACAAAAAAGACAACCAGGAATAATGCTGAGTTTCGCATACTCCCCGTTAGTTGCTCAATAAATCCATAGGTGAATGTTCCTAAAACAACAGCTACTTTTTCCGTAAGGTCAAAAAAACTGAAAAAGGAAGCATGGTCTGTGGTGGAGGTTGGGATTAGTTTGGCGTAGGTAGATCGAGAAAGAGATTGAATTCCTCCCATGACCATACCTACCACAAAAGCCAAGGAATAAAACTGGTAGACAGAGTGGACATAATAAGCAGCTACACAGATACCCATCCAAACAAAGACCATAATTAACAAGCTATTTTTGTTGCCAATTTGTTTGGAAATAAAAGCAAAGAGGTAACTCCCGCCTATGGCCACAAACTGGATGATTAATACGGTAAGAATCAATTGATCTCCAGGCATCCCTAATTCCTTGTCACCAAAAGAAGCTGCCAAGTACATAACCGTTTGCACCCCCATGGAGTAAAAGAAAAATGAAGCCAAAAATTGATTAGCAACTGGTAGGGATCGAAGCTCCCCAAACACCAAAGAAACTTCCCGGTATCCCTTCCAAAAGTAATCTGAAGAAATAGATTTCTTGTAAGGATTATTGGGTAGAACACGAAAAGGAATCTGAGCAAAACCCATCCACCATATGCCAGTAATAAGAAAAGAAAATCGTGGTGCAAAGCTTCCAGTGGGCATTCCAAACCATTCAGGAAACTGTATAGTCATCAAATTAAATACCAACAGGATAACACTTCCTATGTAACCCAAGGCAAAACCCTTAGCACTTAGCAAATCAAATTCTTCTTCTTTGGCTATTTCGGGCAAGAAAGAATTGTAAAACACAATACTACCTGAAAAGCCAATACTCGCTAAAACGCTACAAATTACCCCAAATTCTAAATTCTCCCCGGTAAAAAAGAATAGGGCAGCACAGGACAGTGAACCCATATAAACAAAGAACTTCATAAAGTTCAATTTATTCCCGGAGGCATCGGCAATACCTGAGAGAATCGGGGCAATAAGAGCTATAATTAAAAAAGAAAAGGAGATGGAATAGGAATACAAAACGGTATTAATCACCTCCCAACCAAAAAAAGAAACCTTGTCTGAACCATCCAAACTTTCGGTAACACTATTGTAATACACAGGGAAAATAGTGGAAGTGATGACCAGGCTGTATACTGAATTTGCCCAATCGTACATGGCCCAGGCATTTTGAACTTTCTTTGTAGAATTAGGTAGTAGCTTCATAAGGAGTTGAATAAAAAAAGCCATCCGCATGGCGAATGGCTTTCAATATACAGATAAAGTGAATTAGTATTAGTTAACTTTACCAGTAGAAGCATACAAAACACGACGTGCATCGGCATTTCGAAGTTCTGTTTGTACATCAGAGATAGGACCCATTTTCACTTCCTTATCCACTTTCATGGAGATGGTGATAAGTCCTCTATCTGCTTCGGGTAATTTATCCCGCTCCTGGTTTACCCACTGAACGATTTCAGGAGAAGAAATCAAGACATCATTGGCTTGAACTCTTGGTTCAGAACCATATAAACCTGTATTCTTAGGTTTTCCAATATAGATGTAAGAAATCAACGTCTTCTTTTGCAATTTTTGCAATTGAGTAGCTTGAGGAATCTTTTGATCTACCAAGATATCCTGTTCTCTCAATACAGTTGTTACCATGAAGAAGAATAGGAGCATAAAGATAATATCAGGCAAGGCTGAGGTAGGAATACTTTCACCTGTTTTTACTTTTTTCTTAAACTTTCCCATATCAATTTCCTCCTATTTTATCAGGTTCTGCAATAGATATCGCCATAGGAATACCTTCTTTGCCTTTATCTTGAAGCGCTTTTGTGGCCTCACTATCGCCAGTTAATCTACGATACTCGTCGGTAGTTAAACCCACTCGCTCTGCATAAATATCAAAGTACGCTTTTTTAGCTAAGTCAAACACCTCCAAAAATACATCGTAGTTCGTACCACGATTGGTTTTTATGGAAATTACTGCTTCCCCTGGATCATCGGATGAATCCGCTTTTCGCTGCGCTTGCGCCTGCAACGATGCTGGAAGAGAGTTGTACAAGGCTGTTGCTTCTTCATCAGGTGCTCCAAAGTTCAAGATGAAATCTTTGAAGTCTTGATCAAGACCTTCTGCTGACCTTCTGTAATCACCTTCAACCAACAAGTCATTGTTGGCATTAATCAAGACATTGAAGATATTTCTTTCGTTTTTCTTGATATCAGGTGGTGGTACATTAGGGTCCTGCTTCGGAGGAAGAATATTCAAAATACCTTTGTCCGAAGCGATGGTAGTGGTCACAAGGAAGAAGATTAGCAGTAGGAAGGCGATGTCCGCCATCGATCCTGCATTTACTTCTTGACTCCCTCTACTATTGCTTCTAGCCATGATTATTTGATTGCTTTATTTATCTCAGTAAGTAAAATACCTGCCAAAGCACCCACAATAAGTAGGTAGGTAGTGAACATAAGCCCACCCACCATTTGAGAAGTTGCTGGCGTTAAGTTGAAAGGATCACCCTCAAACTTGGGCAATACTTCGTTGGAAGAGATGGAGTAGCAAATAAAGAAGATCACAACAATTGCAACCACACCAAGCCCTGACTTCATGAGCCCTTTTGGGTCATCAAGTGACTTGATCAACGGGAGCAGCACCGAAAGGACCGTCCCAACTACTACAAGAGCATAGCTCACATAGAGAATAATATTAACATAATCCATGATTTCGAATCTTTAGGATGTAAGAATTTGATTTTGAACAAATTGAAGGCTAAGAATTACTTGCCTGTCACTTTGTGCTTTACCAACACATCTACCAAAGAGATAGAAGCGTCTTCCATGTCGTTTACCAAAGAATCGATCTTAGACACAAGATAGTTGTAGAACAATTGAAGAATAATCGCAACAATCAAACCAGCAACTGTTGTCAAAAGGGCGATTTTAATACCACCGGCTACTAGGGAAGGAGAGATATCACCTGCTGCTTCGATAGAGTCAAAAGCACCAATCATACCAATTACCGTACCCATGAAGCCCAACATCGGAGCTAGGGAGATAAATAGGGAGATCCAAACAAGCCCTTTTTCCAATCGACCCATTTCTACTGAACCGTAAGCAACAATCGACTTCTCAACCATGTCGATTCCTTCAGAATAGCGCATCAAGCCTTGTGTGAAGATAGAAGCAACTGGACCTTTGGTGTTTCTAGTTACCTCTTTAGCACCTTCGATTCCACCTGAAGAAAGCGCCTCTTCAATATTCACAAGAAGCTTCTTTGTATTAACAGTGGAAAGATTCAAAGTAATGATTCTCTCCAATGCAATTGCAAGGCCCAAAATCAAACAAATCAATACTGGAGTCATATACAAAGGATCACCTTCGATAAATTTCTCTTTAATTACTTGGTGGAAGCTTTGCTCCTCAGCGACGATTTCATCGTCAACCATTTCTGGAGATGCCGCAGTCTCTTCTACTGCAGGGGTAGCTTCTGTAGCGGTTGCAGAATCTGCAGCTGCTTCTTGGGCGTTAGCGAAAGCAGGAACGAATAGTATGCCTGCAAGCATGAACAAAGCGATGAACTTTCTCATAGTTTTTTTTTTAATTTACTTTGATTAAGGTTAATTGGTTTCGGTTTAAATCGAGTTTTAAAGTTATCATTTTTTAAATTCAAAAAACAAACGAGCCTTTTAACTTTTTTTTAAGAACCTCTGATTTAAACTAAAATAGGGCCAATTTTTACACGAATGGAAGCAAGTCTAGCTAAAATTCATGCCAGTCAATCTCTTTTTTTATGAATAAATAAAATTAATGTAATTATTTAAGGCGCTGGTTATCATTTATTTATGAATTCTTCTTATAGCCGGTCACTCCAAGCCTTGTAAAATATTTTAAGGATGCGATTTCGGGAAAATTTTACAACGACAAAACAGCAATTTAACCTTAATTGACCCCTTCCCTATCAATAAGATAAACCAAGGCCGCCATCGCCGCAGCACCTAATTCCAATTCTCTACGGTCTACTACTTCAAAAACATCAGCAGCTGTGTGGTGGTATCTAAAGTACCGTTGTGAATCAGGTAGGAGACCAATTAAAAGGGTTCCTTGGTCACGCAATGGGCCAATATCGGCTCCTCCGCCAGGTTTTTGGAGATTCCATAACTGGTAAGGTCGTAACAACCCCGCCCAGGAAGTCAACTTTCCGCGCTGTGCTTCTGTGCCCGTGGAAGAAAATCCTATAGGCAAAAACCCACCGGAATCGGATTCGATTGCTGCAATATGCTTTTCTCCCCTCTCCTTTGCTACTCTGGCGTATTCTTGTCCGCCACGCAGGCCATTCTCTTCATTCATCCACATCACTGCGCGTAAAGTGCGCTTGGGCTTCCATTCCAACTGTTTGAACAAACGGAGCACTTCAATTCCCTGCATACAACCTGCACCATCGTCGTGAGCACCTTCTCCTACATCCCATGAATCAAGGTGGCCTCCCACGGCAATAATCTCCTCCGGTTTTTCAGTGCCTCGCAACTCTCCAATCACATTATAGGATAGCTTTTCAGATTTCATCTCCCCATGAGACTCCAAATACAGCTGCAAATCAAGCTGATCTTCCAATAAATCGCTTAACAATTCTGCATCCATTGTGCTAATTGCTAAAGCTGGAATTGTGGGTACATTGGGAGCGTATCGCTGGTTTCCAGTATGGGCAAAATCATCAATTTGGTTATTCATTGACCGTACAATGGTACCTATTGCTCCCAATTTTGCTGCTTCAGCAGCTCCTGAACTACGCTGGCCTACTGCTCCAGAATACGCCGCAAAAGCATCTACCATCGTGGGATCCATGGGGCCATTGAAAAAAACAATCTTTCCATTCACTCGACTCCCCAGAGCTTGCAAAGCGGATAAACCCTTCACTTCCACCACTTGCCCCACCACACCTTTAGGCCCTGTACCCTGGGTGTTGCCGAGTGCCAAAGCAGTTAATTCAACCGTCCCAAATTTGATTGAATTCACCACACGAACCACATCCTTCCCACCACGCTCCCAATGGGGTACCTTTACGGGTTGAAGATATACGGTATCAAAACCATAGCTCTCCATTAGCTGCTTGGTCCATTCCACCGCTGCGGCCGCTCCTGGACTGCCTGAAAGTCGATTCCCTATTTCTTTACAGAGATAGCGGAGGTTTTCATACGTGTGGCCCGAGGAAAGTTCGGTATCGTAAATTTTCTTAATTTGAGGTTCATGGCCTTGCCCATACGACAGCGTAGGAAGTAAGAGGAGAATCCAAAGCGTTTTTTTCATTTAAGGGGATCTTTTTTTTTCCTTAAGATAAAAAATGAAGGTCAAAAAGAGCGAACTTTTTTACCATTGGAAAATTTCCTTCGCCACTACGGTCTTTTTTTTTAAAACACTTTTTAAAAAACTTCGTTAAACCAAGAGCCTAACAAAAGAGTTTAACAGAGGGTAACCTATTTTCAATTCCTAAACCAATTTTTAATGAAACTCATTACCACATTATTCTTAGGGTTCACCACCCTATTTACAGCAGTAGAAGTTGTAGCTCCTGCCATAGTAAGCAAGGCAGAAAGCCAAATTCGCTGGGAAGCTTCCAAGGTAACTGGTACTCACTGGGGATATGTACCCTTGAAAAATGCCACCTTAGAATACAGTGAAGGAAAGGTTACCGGTGGATCTTTTGAAATGGATATGGTCAACCTGACTGTAGAAGACTTAACCGATCCCAAGTCAAAAGGAAACTTAACTGGACACTTGAAGTCAGATGATTTTTTCTCAGTAGAAAAATTTAATACCTCTAACTTCAAAATTACAGAAGCCAATTCCAGCAATGGAACGGATTACACCATCACAGGTACCTTAACTATCAAAGGAATCGCTCAGAAAATTTCTTTCCCCGCGGTAGTTGCAGTAGTAGGTAAAAAAGTTACCGCAACTGGTAAAATCACTTTTGACCGTACCAAATTCGACATTAAATTCCGCTCAGGAAGCTACTTCGAAGATCTAGCGGATAAATTGATCTATGACGAGGTGAAATTGGATGTGAAATTGGTCGCTACTATCTAAATTTTGAAAGCATCAATTTGGCAAAAGCCCCCAATATCCATTTGGGGGCTTTTTTTTGTGGAGTTATGAACTCCAAAATGGAATAGCGGTTAAATCAAAGGTTGTATTTAAAGGTAAGCAGCGCATAGCGCGGTTGTACTAGGTAGGAGTAGGTACTCACCAAGCTTTCGCTAAAGCTATCTCTACGTATGGTACGGGTATCTGCGATATTCCACACGGAAAGTTTGATCTCCCAGGGGCTTTTGGATCCTTGGTAACTTAAAAAGGCATTTAAGAAATCGAAATCACTTCGAGTACCCATCGCTTGATTTAGGTAAGCTGAGTAGGTATAATCTGCCACCAGTTTCAAACCTTTCACCAAATCTAAGTCCACTTCCAACTTGGGGCTATGTGTAGTGAAAGTATTGTCGATTCTTCCCGACACGTATTGGTTTGCCGTGAAGGAATACCCAAGCTTGGCTTCCAGAACCTTAAAGAAGGTGCTGGTCAACTTGGTCTCGTAGGTTTGGGAAAACTGCTCGTTCTGGGTAAGCTGGTCATCCAAAAACAAATTGGTTTGGAAAGCATTCCAATTTCCACCTACCTCAACCTTCATCTTGTTGAAGGATTTGTCTATGCGAAGATCTGCATTCAAAGTCTTATTTACGGGCTCCACATTGAGTGCCGAAAACAAGCGGTTAATCCCGATAAAGTCAGTGGTCGTCACCAAGTCGTTGCGCTTCCGCTGGTAGTTGGCATTTCCAAAGACCATCAAGCCAGAAAATAGGTCGAAATGCGTGTAGGAAAGCGAATGGGTATTGAAAATACCATTGTCGAGGGCTCGATTACCACGAAACATTGCATTGTAATCTTGCAAAAGCAAGCCTTGAGCCAACTTCTGAATATCCATAAAGTTAGCCTCCGTCCCCCAGCGATAGGTCAGAGAGCGATTCGAAGTAATCGCCCACTTCGCATACATGCCTGGCAACACCAACAGACGGTCCTGCTCCAATTTTTCACCCAATTGAGTATCGTTCCATTGGTAGCGGTGAAGGTTGGTGGATGGGCTAAGTATCCAATCTTTCCATTTGGTCTTCCAACTCATTCCGAGATAGGTATCTTGGAAATCAAATTCGTTGTCGTTCACAAACGCATCAAAACGCTGGCTGGAGCCTACCTGGCTCAGTCCACTTACAAAATCCTGGTTGAGCAGCTGCATCCCCAAGGACCAATTGAGATGGTTAGTAGGATTGAGGATGTAATAGTAGTTAACTACCCCTTCCAAGGTACCCGTATGCAGTTCCTGGTATTGAAGGAGACGGTAGCTTTCTGCATTAGGGATTCCATAAAATCCTACGAGTGGCTTGACGGAAGAGGTAAGGTCCAAGAAAGGATCTGAAAATTTCTTCTCCCAGTTTATTTCCATGCTGTAAACACTCCTTTCCCTAGGGGCGTGATACCACTCCAACTTTTGTTGCAAAGCATAGGGATTGCGTGAGGACTGCGTCATGATATTTTGGGTAAAGTCCCCAAAACTAGAATTGAGCAGGTTCCCATTCTGGATCTCAGAAAGTTTTCCAAATACGCTGTACTTTATATAAGTCTCTTCTCTTGGGGTGTAAGTGATAGCATACTTAGCCAGACCAGACTTATTTTCTATGGCAGAAGAAGAAAAGAGTTCTTCCTTATTGTTTTGCCCGGTATTCAGGTAGGTGCGCAGGGAACTACTTCCCAATTTATTGTTTGATGTAGACCCAATGACAAAGCCGGTATGCCTCCACTTGGAGGATGGAGAATAATTGAGATTGAAGGCTGCTAAGTTGGTTTTAAGGGAATTTGCATTAGAACGGGTAGCCAAAGGAATACCCAAATCCTCCCCATTGATTTGTACGCGAGATCCAGCACGAGAGGCAAGTCCTCCCATCCCTCCCGAAAATCGGAAATAATCCTGCAAGGTAAAGGGCTGCTCCCCCACATTATTTGTACCTCCGATGAGGTTAAGGTTTAGCTTAGGAGTGTAGTAAAAAGTATTGGTGTGTGCCAAATAACGTTCCTGAGGACCTGCCCCCGCTGTCAAATCCCCAAAAACCATGTTTTTCTTCCCCTCCTTCAGTTGGATATTGAGCGCCAAGGTTTCATTGGTATCCATTCCACGGATGGGGCCAATTTCGTTGAAGTTTTTCAGCACTTGCACCCGATCCACTGCGTTTGCAGGAAGATTTTTGGTGGCCAATTTAGTATTTCCATCAAAGAAGGGCTTTCCATCCACCAGGACCTTGTCTACATTTTTGCCTTGCACCTTGACATCCCCATTGTCATCCACCTGAAATCCAGGAAGCTTTTCCAAGACATCTTCGAGCTTCCGCTCGGTTCCTGTAGTGAATGCATCCGTTTTGTAGGTGAGCGTATCCCCTTGCATGGAAACCGGCATTTCGGAGACTACCTCCACCAGCCCCAATTCCGTATCATTTTGCTTGAGGCGTACGACTTGCGGAACTTCCGAATTCCAATCCGAAACCACTTTTTCAAATTTCAAGTAACCCACGAAAGATACCCTTAACAAATAGGTGGTTCCTTCCGCCAAGGTCACTTTGAAACGCCCTTCCTCATTGGAGATACCAAAACCTGCAATTTTCTGTGTGCTCTGATTGATGGCGACCACATTGGCATAGGCGATGGGCCGATTGAGGCTATCCAAGACCTGACCAACCAGTGGCTTGGTTTGGGCCATGGCAAGCCCTGTAAGCAGGCAGAAGCAGGCGAGCAAACTTATTCTTTTGAAAAGGAGCATCAACAAGTGGGAATAATTTGAAAAGAGAACTGGAGTTTCAAAAAGCAATTAAACAGGATAAAACCTAGTCAATTGACTTAGTTCCCAATCCGAATTTGCATGGTCGCCCCTTCTCCAGGCTTGCCTTGGTAGCGGTTCATCATCTGCTTCATGCCTTCTTCTTGCACGGTCCGGAATTCTGTCTGCGTGATTTCTTTTCCTTTGCTTGGCTTCTCAATCACTACAGGATCCGCTGAAGGGTTCAATTCGATTTTCTCACAAATAAAAGTTCTGCCCTGAGACTGCACTTCCAAGATCAGACCTGGAAGCCCAAAGTAATTTTCAGGCCCATGGGAAACGGGAATTTCGGGAGCAAACCAAGCGATTACTTGAATGGTATCTTTCACGTTTTCCATTTCGGTCATTCCTGTGGAGAAGCGCTTGCTATCAATAATTCTTGAAAAGCTTGCCTTTTGAACTGTATAATTGCCCACTTTTTTGGTTTCCTCTGAAAGTTCCCATTCTGCTGGTTTCAACTCATCTTTAATCAAATACTCCTTTCCCATCATGTCTTGCTCCTGCACATAATTCAACTCTGCCAAGTTTTTGTACAAAGTCGAACCTTCTCCACTAGACGCCACCATAAAGACTGCTCCGCCTGAAGAGGCCGTTGCGGGTCCTCCTCCTAGACTGGCTTCTTTTTTCCAAGAGGATTCAGTTTGGTTAAAAGACAAAATAAAATTCTGTTCCATTTGCTTTTTCAGGGAGGCTTGGATCTGAGCAATTTGTTCCGGATTCATTTTGGTGGAATCCATAGAGATTTTTAGTTGAGAGGAGGATTTGTAATAGGCTCTGCCTGTAAATCCTTGGGCAAATGAAGACTGCAGGCCTAGTCCAAAAAACAAAAGAAGGCTGAGAATGATTTGAGCATGTTTCATAGGAGTCGCTAATTTAAACCACAAAAGAAGTAAAGAGAATCCAAATCATGTGGTAAGTACTGTTAACGTGTGTTAAATTAAAAATGATTAAAAATCCTATCTGGACAGGGAATAAGTTGGGAAAATTATAAGTAACACTTCAATGGATAGACCTTAAAGGTCGATAAAAATAGGCTTTTAAACGCTACAACATCTATTTTATGCTAGAAAAAAGGTCTTTTATGAAGTCAATAAAAACAATTCATAGAAAAAATAGAACCCCCTCTATCAAGTTCCGTTCTTGGAAGTGTTACATTTCATAAGATAGGTTTAATCAGTTGAGTTAGTGTTCAGTTCAAAGGAATACGGCAGGATTCATCTAGGGCCTGCCGATCCTCTGACTGAAATTTTTAGTGGCTCTTTTACCTACTTTTCAATACGTTAATTTTTTAAGGTAAGAAATACTTAGCGGCAAGGTCTCCAATTCTTTCTCACTCTCGTCCTCAACAAACATGTGTTTTATCCCAATTTTATTGGCTTCTTTTAAGATTGCTACAAAGTCGAGTTCACCCTGTCCCAAGGGCACATCATTTTCAGGACCAGTTCCTCCAGTCATGTCCTTCGGAGCTCCCTTTCTAAAGTCCTTGAGGTGTAGCGACACCCAGCGCTTGCCATATTTTTTCAGCAGTTCTGCTGGATTCCCTCCCCCAAAATGTGTCCACATTACGTCCATTTGTAAGGATACGTAGTTTGGATCCGTGTTTTCCACCAAGTAATCAAATAGCGTGCCTGAGCCATATGGCTGAAATTCATAGCCATGCACATGATATTTGAAAATAATTCCATTTTCCTTCAATACTTTTCCTCCTGCATTGAAGACTTTGATCGCACGGTCAGCATCCGCCTTGGAAAACTGTCCTCTTGCATGAGGAATCCAAGCGCACATCACATAGGAGACCCCCATTGCTTTGGCTCGGTCAGCCACCCCCTGAGGATCGCTCTCCAACTGTTCAAATCCAGTACCCGTAGAAGGAATACTGATCCCTCTGTCATTCAACATTTTTTTGAATTCCACAGGGTCAACACCTTGAGGCGCACCCCCTTCGTATTCTTTAAATCCCATTTTTTGGATAATATCCAAGGTTTCCGGCACCCCATTTTTCCATTGATCACGAAAGGTGTATGCGGCTATTCCTAGTGGGGCTCGAAACAAGGGGTCTCCAGTTTTCTGAGCATGCCCTTCTTTGGGAACAAAGATTCCTGAAACTATCAGAATCAATAATAAAAAGGTGTTTTTCATAGTAGTTTGGGTTAATGTCAAGCACTAAAATAGGGAAGGGTTCCCCTTGTCGATCACAAATTTTGTTTGTTCAATTCCTCTACTGCATGATTTGCTGCTCGAGCGGTTAGGGTCATGAAGGTAAGTGTGGGATTTTGCGTACTCCCACTGGTCATGCAAGCCCCATCTGATACAAAGACATTTTTACAGGCATGCAGTTGGTTAAAGCCATTGAGTAAGGAAGTCTTGGGATCCTTGCCCATTCGTACCCCACCCATCTCGTGGATATCCGAACCAGGAGGAGCTCCTGTATCCTCCACTTTGATGTTTTTAAATCCCATCCGTTCGTACATTTCGGTTTGCTGCTCGAGAAAATCCCGAGTCATCTTGTCGTCATTTTCTTTCCACTCCACCGAAAGGATTAATTTGGGAATGCCATACTTGTCTTTTTCATCCTTACTTAGTCGAAGGTGATTGGATTCTTCAGGAACCATTTCCCCTTGCATCCAAGCTGACATACCCCACATGCCATAGGTAGGATGAAGTAATTTTTCCCGAAGGGCATCACCCACCAAGTCTCCACTACCTTCCACCTGCCTACTAGCAGACATCCCAATCGCATAGCCACGAAGGAAGTCAGTCTCTTGACTGTACACGTTTCGGAAGCGCGGCACATAGGCATGCCCTGGATTTCTTCCAAGATTTACCTGATCTAGAAAGCCCTCAAAGGTTGCATAGCCCTTGCCTCTATAATTGTGACAGGTTATGTATTTACCCATTAAGCCATTGTCATTGCCTAGCCCATTGGGAAAACGGTTGGATTTAGAATTGAGTAAAATAGCATTCGAATTGATGGTGGAAGCGTTTACGAAAATGATTTTCGCATAAAACTCGATAGACTCCTGAGTCAAGCGATCAATCACCCGCACCCCAATAGCCTTCCCTTTTTGTTCGTCGTATAGAATCGATTCCACCACCGAATCTGGTCTTAGAGTCAAGTTTCCTGTCTTTTCCGCCCAAGGCAAGGTAGAGGCATTGGCAGAAAAATAACCTCCATAGATACACCCTCGGTTGCACATATTCTGACTGAGGCATTTGGATCTTCCCTGGTCCCGGTGAATCTGTTGGGGATCGGTGAGGTGGGCACAACGACCCTGCACGAGGTGCCGCTGGGAACCGTACATTTCTTTAAGCTTCTCCTTGTAATAGCGCTCCACGCAACTAAGTTCAAAACCAGGCTGCACCACTTGGTCTGGAAGTACATCCAAGCCATCCCGGCTACCTGCAAAGCCTACAAAAGTCTCCACATAGGAGTACCAGGGCTCCATATCTTTGTAGCGAATGGGCCAATCCACCGCATAACCATCTCTAGCAGGTCCTTCAAAATCAAAATCTGACCAGCGCTGTGTACCTCGTGCCCAGAGCAGGGACTTGCCTCCGACATGGTAGCCTCTAAACCAACGAAAAGGCTTTTCTTCGATGTAAGGCTGCTCATCTTCTGCCAGTGCCCAATGCATCGTCTCCTCCCGCTTCCAATTGGCTGCTCCTAATCCAGATCGCTTTTCGATGGGTACGGCTCCTCGAAATTCAAATTCCCAGGGAGCCTTAGAAGCTGTTGGGTAATCTTCGATGTGACGGACCATCCTTCCTCGCTCCAACACGAGTGTCTTCAACCCTTTTTCAGTGAGTTCTTTTGCAGCCCATCCTCCGGAAGCTCCAGAGCCGATGACAATGGCATCGTAGGTTCGCTTTGCTTTTGAATCTTGTAACATCCTTGAGTTAGGCCTTTTGGCCAGGCTCCTCCACACAGCCGCTGTAAAATCCTGGAGCCACTTGGTAGCCCAAATATTCAACCATCACTTCTCGGACAGTCGTAAATCCAAAAATGGTATTGGTTCGAATTAATTCGTAGAATTTCTTTTGATTTTCATCTTCTGTCTTGGAATACTCTCCCAAAATCGCTTCTCTTTCCTCCTTGGCAAGCGCAGCGAAATCCTGCTTTTGTAAAACCATCAATTCTTGAATCAAAATTTCCTGCTCCTCTTTTTCCAGACACTTTTCAAAAAATTTGATCAAAAACTGGTCTGTGCCCGTGCTCAAGGCACCAATGGGTGCAGTGCCAGCAGCTCCTGAAGCTCCGGCTGGAATTATCGTATCCGCCAAGGAAGCAAGAAGCTGTTCCTGATCATAGGTAAAAAACCCAACATGTGTCAAACGATCCAGAATTTGCCATTTCCAGTCCGCCAGAACCAGCCCTGCAATACTTGCCCCAGCTGCGCCTATAAGTTTAAGAGAAGTTCGTCTTTGCATAAATACCTCAAGTAAGAAAACTATTTTTCAATTTTTATTCCTATCCACTTTTTTAAAACACCAAAGAGAACAAGGCTTGTTGTTTATAAAGGTGAGCTATGGGTTGTTGACTGCGATCTGTGCATGATTATCC
>JAURGC010000213.1 GCA_030833985.1 Algoriphagus sp.
AATAATCCCTCCACCAATGCCAATCATGCCAGAAAGCAAACCGATACATCCGCCGAGAATAGCCACCATCCATGGCTGTTGAGTAAGTTTGGACTGGGAGGATACCGGGAACAGCCCAGCAAATTTAAGCACTGGAAAAAGTAACAAAACCCCTAGTACCTGCTTGTAGATTGCTGTATCCAATAAAATTCGCCCCCCAAGGTAGGCCGCAGGCACAGAAAAAAGAACCAAAGTCAGAAATAGTCGGGTAGGAAATTTCACCGATTTCCGATAGTTCCAAAAAGAAATCAAGGATACAAACACATTCAAAATTAAAGCAGATGGACGGATTTCCTGTGGAGCGAAGCCTAGCAGGGCCAAAATCATCAGATAGCTACTCGCTCCTCCATGCCCCACTGCGGCATACATAAATGCTGCAAATGGCATCAACGCATACAGCAAAAACTCCCAATTTACCCCTCCTAAATCCATGGATAAAAAGGTAAAGATGTACCGGCCTCCACTTCAGAAAGATGCTCCCCTACCTCAACCAATCCATCGGCAATCCCAAAAGAAAGGAGGTTAAAGGATTCTTGACCTGGTAAAATATGAATTTGGCCTTCCACCAGTCTGGCCTTGAGAAAAACGGTCAAGGAACCCTCTTTTTTCCAGTGCTGCGCCAAGGGATAAGTTTGAGGGGCTTGCCAAGCATTCGCATCACCAAGCAACTGCTGCAAGCAGGGCTTGACATACTGCATAAAACAAGATAAAACCGAGGCAGGATTGCCCGGTAGTGCAAATACCAATTGATTGGCTTTAAAGCCAGCCAAAAGTGGTTTGCCAGGCTTTTGCTTCACCTTGTAAAACAAGGCTTCTACTCCATTTTCGGCCAATCCCGCCTGGACAAAATCGTAATCACCTACGGAGATGCCACCGGTAAGCAACAGTACTTCAGCGGAGGATAGCGCTTCTCGGATGACACGGATAACTTCAGCCGAATCATCCTTCACCTTAAAAACTTTCACGTCCATGATCCCCAATTGACTGAGGTAGCCTAGAAGAGCTGGTCCATTGGCATTGTAGATTTGCCCAGGCTGCAAGGCTTGCCCCGGCTCCACGACCTCATCGCCTGTAAGAATGATACTCACTTGAGGTGCCGCAACAACTGAAATCTCTTCGATTCCTAAGGAAGCCAAAAGTCCAAGCGTTCCTGGGGTTATGCGTGTTCCTTCAGACAAAATTAACTGTCCTTGCTCACACTGTGATCCTGCACGACGCAGGTTCATCCCTTGGTTTAATTTTTCTCTTTCAAAAAATATTCGGTTACCTTCTATTTGTACCCATTCTTGTTGCACCACGGTATCGGCACCTTGGGGAACAGGTGCCCCTGTAAAAATCCGAACGGCAGTTCCTTTTTGAAGGGAAAAATCAGGATATACACCCGCCTGCACCACTTGAGCAAGGAGTCGACTTTCTCCCTCATCGGCCCAAGCAATTGCATAACCATCCATTCCTGAATTGTCAAAGGAGGGCACCTGCATGGGGGCATGGATAGGACTAGCGGTCCAATATCCCAATGCTTTTTGCAGGGGCAACTTTACTTTTTTTCTCGAAAGAGAAAGGCCCTGCAGGATTTTTTTGGCTTCTTGAACGGCTACAAACTCTTTCATTATCCTCCTATACTGATCATACTGCGGTTTTCAATGGCCTCAGGATTGGCTTGTGTATAGTCTGCACCAAATTGACCTCCCAAAGCAGCATGCTTTTTGGATAGGGAAAGTCGAATAATCGGCGCTACCTCCTCTCCCTTTCGGAGAGCAGCCAATAAGTCCAATTCTTCCTTCCCAAAGAGGCAATTTTTTATTTTCCCATCGGCAGTGAGGCGAAGACGGTTGCAGCTTCCGCAAAAATGTTCACTCATCGTAGTGATGAAGGCAAAAGTTCCTGCATACCCGGGTACTTGGTATTTTTTGGACGTATCGTGTTGCTGATCGTCCAATTTGATTATTTCGAAATTTGGTCGAACCAAATCTAAAAGCTCTGCTGCAGTCACCACTTTTTTGCTTTTCCAATGGTTGCCCGCAAAAGGCATAAATTCAATAAAACGCACGTGGATGGGTAACTTTTCTGTAAGCTGCACAAAGTCTCCTACTTCTTCTTCAATCAACCCATGAAGAGCTACCGCATTTAGTTTGACGCGAAAGCCCTCTTTCAGCAAGAGATGGATATTTTGCCATACCTGAGAGAATTGATCCCGGCGGGTTAGTGTGAAAAATTTTTCGGGCTGTAAGGTGTCCAAACTGACGTTGATGGAGCGGACCCCTGCTTTTTTGAGAGACTCGAGGTGCTTATGAATCAGGACCCCATTGGTAGTAAGTGTGAGTTCTACGGGTAGTGCTGAAAGCTGCTCTAAAATTTCTGGAAACTCTTTTCGGGCTAGAGGCTCTCCTCCGGTGAGTCGAATTTTTTTTACCCCTAACCCTACAAAAATTTGGGCAAGTTTTACGATCTCTTGGGCGCTCATCAACTTTGAATGCGACATCCATTGCATTTCCTCCACCGGCATGCAGTAACTACACCTGAAATTGCAATGATCAGTCAGCGAAATACGCAGGTAATCGTGAATACGGCCAAAACT
>JAURGC010000119.1 GCA_030833985.1 Algoriphagus sp.
GTCCAAGTTGAAAATTATCCAAAGCGAAGACCAATTGCGTGCGGTACTTAATAATCTACCGGATGAAATTTTTATTTACGACAATGAGGGCGAGGTGCTCGAGTTTCATGTGCAGCCTCGAGGAAATTACCTGGACTTCACGCAAGCTAGAGTAGGCAAGAAGTTGGGGGAGTTTATTCCTAAAGGGCAAGCGGCTGAGGTTACAGCCGCTTTTCAAGAAGCAAGACGGACAGGAGGTATCCAGACGGTGAATGTGTTTTGGACGGAGCCAAATTCCCAGCAACAGATGCATTACGAGATTCGCTTCTTTCCTTTGGATGATCAGCAAATGATTTCTATTTCCAAGGACGTCACCAGTCAAAAAATTTGGGAAAAAGGGTTGTTGGATGCCATGCACGCTGCCGATCAAGCTAATAAATCCAAGTCGGAGTTTCTAGCCAACATGAGTCATGAGATTCGCACCCCGCTTAATGGGCTACTTGGGATGATTGATCTATTGGAAAGTACAGGATTGGATCAAATTCAAAATCAGTATTTAGAAATTATCAAAAATTCGGGAAGTTCCTTGTTGGGCATCATTCGAGATATTTTAGACTACTCCAAAATTGAAGCGGGTAAAATTGATATTCATGTAGCCACCTTTTCTCCGGTGGTGGAAGTCAAGGCCCAACTCGAGATGCTGGGTGGAATCGCCCAAAAGAAGGAGATTTCTTTCCTGCTTGAGGAAAAAATTGGTCCCACACTCGTGGTGGAAGCAGATCGGGATAAGATCAACCAGGTTTTACTCAACTTGATTGGCAATGCGCTCAAGTTTACACCCAAGGGAGGGGAGGTAAAGATTTCGCTCGTACAAGAGGAAATTATGGAGGGCCTGTCGATGCTTCAATATACTGTAAAGGACACCGGTATTGGCATTTCAAAAGAACATCTTCAGCGCCTTGCACAACCATTCTTTCAAGTAGAGAGCTCTGCCACCAGGGCCTACCAAGGGACAGGACTGGGATTAGCTATTGCTAAAAAGATGATTGAACTTCTTGGGGGAGAACTAGTGATCAGTAGCGAGCTAGGGCAGGGTGCTACCTTTCAGTTTTCTGTTTTGACCAAGGTGAAGCAAGAAGCCTTGGCAACAGTTGTCAAAGACAGCTTCTCGCAGCTGTTGACGAAAGAATTGGGTAAGAATTTTCCACTTCGAATCCTGATTGCAGAGGACAATGACCTCAATTTGCAGTTGATGGGGTTAATGTTTAAGCAACTGGGGTATGAATTTGAAGTGGCAAAAAATGGAAGGGAAGCCGTAGAAAAAGTAAGTGTCCAAGATTTCGATCTCGTATTTATGGATGTGCAAATGCCGGTCATGAATGGAATGGAAGCAACTAAGGAGATTCGAAAAATGGCTCGAGGTAATCAACTTATTCTGATAGGCCTATCCGCCAATGCCTTTGAAGACGATCAGAATCAAGCACTAGCGGTGGGGATGGACGATTACCTAACGAAACCCTTACGCTTGGCAGTGCTTGCTAGTAAATTGGAGCAGTACTACCGGAAGTTGAAACTTCAGTCAAGGTCAAAATACTACAAAGCCGTTTCCAATTCAAATTCTTCCAAGTAATCCGCCACTTTACGGACAAACATGCCTCCAAGAGAGCCATCTACCACACGATGGTCGTAGGTGTGGGATAGGAACATTTTGTGTCGGATCGCAATCACATCTCCGGTAGGTGTTTCCACTACTGCTGGTTTTTTGACAATAGCTCCGATCGCCAAGATGGCAACTTGAGGTTGTGGGATGATGGGCGTACCCATGATGTTGCCAAAAGATCCCACATTGGAAACAGTGTAGGTACCTTCAGTCACATCGTCGGCGGTCAACTTGTTGTTGCGGGCGCGGTTGGCTAGATCGTTTACTTTTTTGGAAATCCCTACAATGTTTAATTGGTCGGCATTTTTAATTACTGGTACAATCAAGTTGCCCGAAGGCAATGCCACAGCCATGCCAATGTTAATGTCCTTTTTCTTTAAAATATGATCGCCCTCAACGGAGATGTTGATCATCGGAAAATCACGGATGGCCTTCGCTACCGCATCGATAAAGAAGGGAGTAAAGGTAATGCCTTCCCCATACTTTGCTCGGTATGCATCTTTGTTTTTCTCTCTCCAAAGCACAATATTGGTCATGTCTGCCTCCACAAAAGAAGTCACATGGGCTGAGATCCGTTTGGACTCCACCATGCGGCTGGCGATCATTTTGCGCAAGCGGTCCATTTCAATCAATTCGTCTCCACCAGTAATACTTGGGATTACTTTGGGCTGTGAAATGGAAGGAGGAGACTTTGCTACCCCAGATTTTTTATAACTTCCGTTGCTTCGAGTAGCTAGGTAATCCATCACGTCTTGTTTGGTAACCCGACCTTCTGCTCCCGAACCCGGTATGCGTGAAAGTTCCTCCGAAGAAATCCCTTCCTCTTTGGCGATGCTTTTGACCAAAGGAGAATAGAATCGTCCATCAGATTGGGATACTCCTTCAGATTCCGCCGCCGTCACTAGGCTTGAAGTTAGTGCTGGAGCGGCTTGTACGACCTCTTCCTTAGGGGTAATAGAGTTTGTGGGCTCTTCTTTAGTAACAGTAACGTTGGTTTCAATAATTGCAATAGCCGAACCCACAGCCACAACCTGACCTTCCTTGGCTAAAATCTTCTTTAAAATGCCCCCATGCGTAGCAGGAACCTCAGTATCCACCTTGTCGGTGGCTACTTCTAGCACCGATTCATCTGCCTCAATGGAATCCCCTTCCTTCTTGAGCCAAGTAAGGATGGTGCCTTCAATGATACTTTCGCCCATCTTGGGCATGAGCATTTCTACACTTGCCATGATACTTTAAGTAATTTAATTGGGTTTATTTTCAAGTTTTAAAATTAAATTTTATTGAACTGCTACCCAAGTCCTTTTGGTAAAATTTTATTTGTTATGGGTTGAAATGCAAATTCGAAGTAAATTTAACACGGCTACCCCAGTTAATTGAATGTTAATCAAGCGGTCTTGAGTCAGTTGCAAAAGCTTTGCTTCCACAAAGTTAGGACCTGCACAAGCAATCCAAACAGTACCTACTGGCTTGTCGGGGCTGCCTCCGTCTGGTCCAGCGATACCCGAACTTGCCAAACCAAAATCTACACCAAATAACTTTTTGACTCCTAAGGCCATCTCTCGTACAGTTGCTTCACTTACTGCACCATGCTGGGCCAAGGTAGCCGAACTCACCCCAAGTAACTGTTCTTTCAAAGCATTGTGGTAAGGAACCACTGTGCCTTGGAAGTATTGAGAGCAGCCGGGTACAGCGGTTATCAGGTGAGAAATATAGCCACCGGAGCAACTTTCAGCTAAAGCTAAAGTTTTCCCTTCGTTCTTCAAAAGTTTCCCAACGGCTGTTTCCAAGGTTTCTTCATTGTAACCATAAACATAATTATTTATCGTTGGAAGGATTTTTTGGATTTGTTGGTCTACCTCTGCAGCTAGTGCCTTCTTGTCTTCACCAAAAGCCGTGAGCCGAAGTTTGACATGTCCTAAGGAAGGGAGGTAGGCGAGGCGAATGTGGCTTGGAAGGGCATTTTCCCATTCGTTGATCAAATCAGCAAGCCAGGATTCGCCAATACCTGCTGTTTTGATGAGTTTGTGGTAGATGACGGGTAAGTCAAAGACCTGGGAAAGTTTGGGAAGTACAAAGTCCTTTACTAGTTTTTTCATTTCATGCGGGACGCCTGGCATGGACATCCAGTAGCATCCCTTCTGCTCAAACCACATGCCAGGAGCCGTTCCGACCTCATTGGGTACATACGTACAGCAGGTGGGCAGGTGGCCTTGAAGTATATTGAGGGGAGTCATTTCCCGTCCTCTACGCAAGAAATAGGAAGATACAGCTGCTACCGCCTCGGGGACTTCGACAATGTTGCAACCAAAATACTCGGCAAGTAGGGGCTTGGTCAGGTCATCCTGGGTGGGTCCCAGACCTCCTGTGATGAGAATGAGGTTGGCTCGCTTGGAAGCTTCCTCAAAAGCCGCGAGGATATCTGTCCGATTGTCGCCGACGGTGGTTTTTCGCACCACGCGCACGCCCACGGCATCCAATTCCTGGCTAATCCAGTGGGAATTGGTATCCATAATTTGACCATAAAGGAGCTCATCTCCAATGGCAATAATTTCTGCGGTTACGGTGGACATGGATTTTATCTAACTTTTGCGGTACGAAGGATGCGTGAAAATAATCCGGGTAAGAAGCGCTTGAGGTAGACGGCCCAGGTTTCCTTGCCCCCAATGTATACTTCTTCTTTTTTCTTGACCAAGGCTTTGAAAACACCTTCAGCACATGCCTCTGGGGACATGCCTTGGTCTTGAGCCTGGTCCATTTCCCCCAAAGGAGTGCCGTCACCTGTGACGGCATTGATGGATACCTGTGTGCGAATAAAGCCTGGACAGATCAAAGTCACCGAAATCCCATCTTGGTGGTGCTCTGCCCGAAGCGTATCGAAGAAACCATGCAAAGCATGTTTGGCTCCTGCATAGGAGGAGCGATAGGGGGATCCAAATTTTCCAACTAGAGAGGTAACTACTCCAAATTGCCCTTGCTTTCTTTCTATAAAGTGCGGAAGCAACGCTTTGGTCAAGGCGACGGTTCCAAAATAGTTGACCTCCATGAGCTTGCGATCCACCTCCAGATGGGTATCCTTGATAAGGGATCGTTGGCTGATGCCTCCGTTGTGAAGGAGTAGATCAATCTGACCAAAAAAGGAAATTGCGGTTGCTACCTGCTCTGCAAAGTTAGCCGATGAAGCCAGGTCAAGGGGAAGAATCCGGCAGGTATCAGGGAAGGCGCAGCCTTGCATGACACGCTCAAGTTCCTTCACATTGCGAGAGGAAAGAATGAGGGAATAGCCCTCCTTTGAAAATTTTTGGGCTGCGGCTTCACCAATACCTGAGGAAGCTCCAGTAATCCAGATTACAGGTTTGGCCATAACTTAGCGTTTTTCGTAGGTAACAAAAGCGTAGGGGTATTCATTGGTTTCATCGGCAGGAAACTCTTCTCGTTCTTTTTCCTTCCATTCCCGGGTATCTAGTTCTGGAAAAAAAGTATCTCCTTCTGGGCTAGCTTCAACTTCGGTGATTTCTAGGACATCACAGAGGGATAAGGCTTCTTTGTAGATTTCTCCACCCCCGATGACAAATACCTTATCCAACTGAAGCTTTGCGCAAAAAATAAGGGTTTCTTCGATCGAATGAAAGGAATAGTGGCCTTCTGGAGCTTTAAAATCCGTGTTGCGCGTGATTATCAGATGGGTGCGATTGGGAAGAGGTCTTCCCAGGGATTCAAAGGTTTTGCGACCCATCAGCAAGTAATGGCCTGTGGTCAGGTTTTTGAAGCGCTTGAGGTCAGCGGATAGTTTCCAGACCAGCTGGTTGTCTTTTCCTATGACTTGGTTTTTTGCTTTTGCTACGAGAAGAATCAGTTTCACGAATCTTAGTTTTGAGGTTTAATTTACCTGCTTTTTTGAGGTTTTATTGATAAATCTCCTAAATACTCCAGGAAGTTTATCGAGGGGTTTCTTTTGAAGGGTAACAAAAGTTATGGGTTATTGGATTTAACTTTAACCTTTCCATCCTCGAAGTAGTTCATCCACTTTCATTCGCTTCTTTCCTTCCAATTGTAGCTCCTGCACGACCAAGATCCCATCCCCACATTGAAAATGGAGGTGAGTTTTGAAATCTGAGGTCCATTCTCCTGGATTTTTACCTGATAGTTTCCCCTCCAAGGTATTGGATGAAAAGATTTTGCAGGATTTGCCCTGCAGCTCAGTCCATGCTCCTGGATAAGGGGAGAGTCCTCTGATCAGGTTATGGATGGAAGTGGCCGAAGTAGTCCAATCGATCTTGCCTGTATCTTTGAAGATTTTTGGAGCTGAATGAATGGCCAATGCTTCATCTTGGGGTAGCGGATGGATGTCCTTGCTGGCAATGGCAGCTACTGTTTTTAAAACTAAACCAGCCCCCAAGGTCATCAATTTATGGTAGAGGCTTCCCAGGTTATCTTCTGGAAGGATGGCTACTTTTTCCTGGAAAAGAATATTTCCGGTATCAATTTCATGTTGCAGAAAGAAGGTAGTCACCCCTGTTTCTTTTTCACCTTGAATTAAAGCCCAATTGATAGGAGCTGCTCCTCGAAAGTTGGGTAGGAGAGAAGCGTGTAGGTTGAAAGTGCCCAGTGGAGGCATGTTCCAAACGGCTTCGGGAAGCATCCGGAAGGCTACCACAACCTGCAGGTCTGCAGCAAGTGCCTTCAATTCCTGTTGGAAAGTGGTATCCTTGAGATTGGTGGGTTGCAATACAGGAATACCTAAGCTCTCGGCGGCTTCTTTGACCGGAGAGCCCACCAGCTTCTGTCCTCTACCTTGGGGCTTGTCTGGGGCGGTGATGACTGCAATGACATTCCAACCTGCAGCAACCAATTTTTCAAGGGCAGGTACCGCAAACTCGGGGGTGCCCATGTAAATGATTCTGAGAGAGCGGTCTGTAGCGGTTGGATTCATGGGATACTTCGGTAATTATTATTCAAAATTAGGGTAAATCAAATACTTGCTTCTCAGGACCGCATAATCTTGAAGCCCCTGCTTCCAAGTTGCACGAATCTCTGCTTCTGTTTTTCCTGCCAGGATTTGCTTCTTCAGTTCATCCGTGCCCACCAAGGTATTGAAGTAGGAATTGAAGAATTTTTCCTTCATCTCGGAGCGCTGGTAGGCTTCAAGTAGGTAGCTCAAAGTAAAGGGCTGAGTCAGGGATTCCATCCGTAGGTCTTTGCCGTAGCACAATTGGTCCTGATGCGGAGGAGTTTTGGACATGCCTTCAATAGAAACTGGTGTAAAGGTGAAGTCCCCAAAGCCTTTATCTGGGTAGCCATATACTTGGAATGGAAAGTAGGTGCCACGACCTAGGGATACGACTGTCCCTTCAAAGAGGCAGGTGCTAGGATAGAGACGGATTGAAAGTGTGTTGGGTAAATTTGGAGAGGGCTTAACGGGCAATTCATAAGGCGTATCGTGGTTCCAATTTGCCACCGGAACAACGGTGAGCTTTGCTTTAAGGCCTCCCTTTAGCCATTTTTCCCCGTTAATCATCTGCGCTAGTTCACCGATGCTGAGTCCATGAACAATCGGAATGGGATGCATACCCAC